>CBFGIH010000054.1:2511-8618 GCA_965648775.1 Caldifarciminota bacterium
CCGCCTGGGCAAACGGCGATATTTGGTGCCAGGGTGAGCGCCTGATGTCGGCCGATAATCTGCCGCTGATCGGCCAGCACAATCTTATGAACATCCTGGCAGCAATCGCCGCGGCCAGAAGCGCCGGTGCACCAACCAGTGCGATCGAAAAAGGGATTCGGTCTTTCCCGGGCCTGCCTCATCGGCTGGAAGACCTCGGGATCATTGCCGGTGTGCGTTACATCAACAATTCAATGTGCACGAATGAGGCCGCGGCCATTCATTCCTTCCGGGCCGTGCCCGGCGCCAAGATTGTTATCGCGGGCGGACGCAGCAAAGGACACCCGGGTCGTTCATATCTGGACCTGTTGGTCCAGGAAGCCAAGGCGTGCGTTTTGCTCGGCGACAATACAGCTGAGATCGAGTCCTATTTTAAAACCCGTGGTTATACCCAATACGCCGTCGCCCGCACCATGGCGGAGGCTGTGGCCTTAAGCCGTTCGTTCGCGGCGGCGGGCGACACGGTCATGCTGAATCCCGGTTACGCTTCGTTTGGCTTGTTCCGGGACTTCCAGGATCGGGGGGAGGCTTTCAAGCATGCCGTCATCGAAAATTGACCGAACGTTGGCCTTCATCATCCTGTGCTTGATCGTCCTGGGTTCGTTGTTCATTTATTCCTCGACTTATTACCAGGCGATGAAGAACGGAGTCAGTTCGGCCTATTACCTGATCGGTCATCTAAAGCGGCTGGCGGTTGCGCTCATTTTTTTCTTCCTGGGTTTGTTTCTGCCGATCGAAAAATTTCGACGCTTGATTCTCCCCGGCCTGATGCTTTTGCTGATCCTTTTGACTTTAACGCTGATCGCCGGCCGTTTTCAATTCGGTGCCCGGCGGAGTTTACTGATAACCAATTTTGGCCTGCAGGTCTCCGAGTTCGCCCGCATCTGGATTGTCTTGTTTATGGCTAATTTCTTTGCCCATCATCCCCAGGTTGCCAATTCCAGTTCGGGGCTGGCGGTGACGGTCATGATCGGCATGGTCATCATCCTGTTGGTGGCGGTCCAGCCGTCCCTCTCCGTGGCAATCATTACTTTTCTGACCATGTTCAGCATGCTCATTTACGGCGGAGCGCGGTTTCGCCTGCTGCTGCCTACTATGCTGTCCGGCATGATCCTGTTCGGGATTTTTTTCTTACTGTTTCATCATGCCCAGCAGCGGTTGCTCAGTTTCATGACCCATCCGACTTACCAGGTCCAACAGTCGCTGATCGCAATCGGCTCCGGCGGTATCTGGGGGAGAGGGCTGGGCGCAGGATTGCAGAAATTCTTGTTCTTGCCGCGTATTCACAATGACTTCATTTTTGCCCACATCGCCGAGGAATTCGGATTCATCGGCTGCCTGGTTCTGTTCGCACTTTACTGGAAATTGTTCCTGCGCGGCCTGTCCATTGCCCGTCAGGTTGAAAGTGATTTCATGGGCATTATGGTGTTTGGGCTCAACGCTTCGATGTTCATCATCTTTCTGGTCCATGTCGGAGTGAGCATCGGCCTCTTGCCGGCGACGGGCATTCCCCTGCCTTTTGTTTCGTACGGCGGATGGTCTCTTTCCGCTAACCTGCTCGCAAGCGGTTTGATCCTGCAAGCTTCGCGCTGGAGGCTCGGATGAAGGGGACAATTATCATCGCCGGCATTGGCACCGGCGGCCATTTCTTCCCGGCTGCCGTGGTGGCTCGGGAGTTTCAGCGTCGTCAGCGGCCGGTGATATTCCTGGTCCGACCCGAAGGTCCCGAAGAAAAAGTGGCGCGAAGGTACGGTTTAAAAACGGTCACCATCGCGGCGCGGGGTTTTTACGGGAAATCGCTCAAGGATAAATTACTAAGTGTCTGGATATTCCTGCGGGCTGTGTACCGCTTGTTGCCTGTAGTTCAAGGCGGGGTGGGTGTGGCTTTCGGTGGCTTTGGTTCTCTACCTTTGCTTGCTGCCTGTCTCATCCGGCGCCGGCCTTTTTATCTGTTCGAGGCAAATTGTGTGCCCGGCCGGGCAACCAGGATCTTCGCGGCGCGGGCTCGGTGCATTTTCCTGGGGTTGCCGCTGGCTCGGAATCTGCCGGGACACACCATCCTCACGGGTATTCCGGTCCGTCCTGAGTTCAAAGAGCAAAGAACTGATTTCCTGGCCGCGGCCAATAACCCAATGGTGTTGGTGATGGGTGGCAGTCAGGGGGCACGACGCCTGAATCAACTGGCGGTCGAACTCAAGGATTTACTGCCGGTTTCTTACCGGATCACAATTGTATCGGGAACGAGGGATTATGACTGGATGATTAAGAATCAAAACGGCCGGACACGCGTGATTGCCTTTACCGAAACACCGTGGAAGGAATTCCGCGCCGCCAGCGTGATTGTATCCCGGGCCGGGGCGCTGGCCGGTTATGAAATCCTCACCCAGGGCCGGCCGGCCATCTTCGTTCCTTTTCCCGCGGCGGTGGATAATCACCAGTGGTTCAACGCCCAGCACTTTGTCCGCGCCGGTGGCGGCCGCTTAATGCCGGAATCGGATTTAAACGCCACCCAGCTTGCCCGGGTCATTCAGGAACTGGCTAGCAGTAAGCCCGCGCCGGCGCCCGCCCTTAATTTGGATGCCGAATCCCGCATGGTGGACATGATTCTTGAGGAGATGAGTCATGCTCGGTAAGACAAAGCGGATTCATTTTGTCGGCATTGGCGGTATCGGTATGAGTGGGCTGGCGCTCATCTTTCAGAATTTAAAATTCAGGGTTTCCGGATCGGATATCAATCCCTCGGACATCACCCGTCACCTGGCGCGCCAGGGGATCAGAATCCACTATGGTCATCGAATGGCCAACAGCGCGGGGGCGGATGTCGTGGTTTACTCAACCGCCGTGCCGTTGAACAATCCCGAATTGATCGCTGCCCAACGGCGGGGCATCCCGGTGATTCACCGTAGTGAACTGCTGGCGGAACTAACCCGAATCAAGACCTCGGTTTGTATTTCCGGTACGCATGGCAAAACCACGACCACCTCCCTGGTCAGCGAGGTGATTCACGCTGGTCGTCTTTCGCCGACTTCGGTCATCGGCGGTATTGTCAAGGGTAAAAGCCAGGCGCGGGTCGGCACGGGTGAATATCTCGTGTGCGAGGCAGATGAATCCGATAAATCGTTTCTGAAACTGCTGCCCGCCTATGCGGTGATCACGAACATTGAACCCGAGCATCTTGAACATTACCGCGACTTTGAGGAAATTAAGGAGAGTTTCATTCATTTTGCCAATCATGTTCCATTTTGGGGATGCGTCTTCATCGGCGTGGACGCGCCGGGCATTCCGGAAATCCGTGATGCCATCAAACGCCGGATCGTGGGCTACGGGTTGGTGAAGCAAGCGGATCTGCAGGCAGTGGCATTGCGGCGGACCGATTTCGGGACTAATTTTCGGGTTGTTTACCATGGCCGCTCCCTGGGCGAATGGGCGATTCACCTGCCGGGTCGGCACAATGTTCTCAATAGTTTAGCCGCCATCGGCGTTGGGTTGGAGCTCGGTATTCCGGTTGACCGCATGCGCCGCGTCCTTAAGCGTTTCCGTGGTGTCCGCCGCCGCATTGAATGCGTCGCGGTGTTGGGCGATATACGAATTTTTGATGATTACGGACATCATCCGACGGAAATCGCGGTTACCCTAAAAACGCTGCGCGAATATTTTCCTAAAAACCGTATCATATCCATCTTTCAACCTCATCGCTACACCCGGACGTATTATCTTTTTGACCGTTTCGCCGACGCATTTATCCATGCCAATTCCGTGATTGTCACTGACATCTACCCGGCGCACGAAACCCCTATTCCGGGGGTCACAGCGGCGGCCCTGGCGCGGCGGATCGCGGCGCGTAAGAAAACCGTCATTTATTTGGCTGATTTTGACCAGATCGTTGCCCGGATCAAAAAAACCGTGAAGCCGGGCGATATCATTGTCATTCAAGGTGCGGGCACGATCAACCGGATTACCCGGCAGCTCGTCCAGGAGATTTCATGAACAAGGTCTTCCAGGGCATTAGCGGTATAAAAGTTTTAGCGCAGCAACCTCTCGCCGGTTACACGTCGCTGGGCATCGGCGGTCCAGCGCGCTACCTGGTTCTGGTCAAAACCAAACGCAGCCTGCAACAGTTGCTGGCCGAGGCCCACCGTCGCCGGCTCCGGATTTTCGTGATGGGCCGGGGCACCAACCTGCTTGTGTCAGACAAAGGGTTCTCCGGCGTGGTGATCAAATTGGCCGGCAATTTCAAGCGGATCCGTCATGAAGCTTGTTGTTTTCAATGCGGAGCGGCCGCGACCGGCAACGAATTTGCACAATATGCCCTGCGGGCGGGGTACAGCGGAGCGGAATTTTTATTCGGAATACCAGGGACGATCGGCGGCGGGGTCAGGGGTAATGCCGGCGCCTGGGGGCATTGCCTGGCCGAGATCGTGGCCCGGGTGACCGTGATTGATGACCAGGGCCGGGAGCGGATCCTGGACCGTTCGGCCATCGGTTTTTCTTACCGCCATTCGGATCTTACGGATAAGCTGATCATCACCGCGGTAGAAATGCACCTTGTCCGCTGCCCGGTGCGGCATATCCGGAAAACAATGGAAGATTACGCGCAACGCCGGGCCCGCAAGCAGCCCAGGGCAAAATCAGCTGGTTCGTTTTTCAAAAATCCGATTCAGGAACCAGCCGGCAGGCTCATTGAAAAATGCGGATTAAAGGGCTTCCGGATCGGTGATGCCCAGGTGAGCGTCAAACACGCAAATTTCATTATCAATCGAGGCCATGCCCGGGCCGCTGATGTTCGAGCCCTGGTTCGAATCATCAAGCAAAAGGTTTACCGCCAGACCGGCATCCGGCTGGAAGAGGAGGTAAAATTCCTCCCATGATTTACCGGTTTATGGTCATTGTTCCTGCTTTGCTGCTTTGCTCCTGTCCGCCCAGCCGTCTCGCGGCGCCGGTGAAACATTTGCTTCTGGGCGAAGTGGTTCCCCAGGCAAAAATCCGCTCGGAAACCGAAGGAATCATTGAAATGAATGGAATCACAATTTATTTAGGTCGAAATGATTTAAGACGAAAGCAGTTCCTCATTGATTCCCTGGATCTTTTAAAACCCGGGGAATACCATGAGATTGATATGAGGTTCGCGGGACAGATCATTTTGCGGAGCGGTAAGGAGGCGCACGATTGATCATTCACGGTCATTCGGTGCCGCATCATAGGAAGGAGGCATGATATGCCAAAAAAGGAGAGAATAGTTGGTGTTGACCTTGGCACCACCAAAGTCGCGGCGATCATCGCGGAGGTTGATCAAGAAGGATTGAAGATCGTGGGCGTTGGTTCCACGCCTTCATACGGACTCAAACGCGGGGTCATCGTCAACCTGGAAAAATCGATCAATTCAATCCGCAAGGCGGTTGACGAGGCGGCGCGAATGGCCGGCGTCAAGGTTGATACCTGTTATGCGGGGATCTCCGGATCCCATATCGAATCAATCAATGGCCATGCGATCATCACCACGGCTCGCACCGGCGGTGTCATCACCCGCCGCGATACGGAAAGAGTCATCGAACAGGCGCGGGCGATCGCCATGCCCATGGATCGTGAAATCATCCACGCCATACCCATTGAATACGTGGTTGATAATGAAAAAGGGATCAAGGATCCAGTCGGTATGAGCGGCGTGAAACTGGAAGCGGATGTTCACATCGTGACCGCGGCCATTACTTCCGCCCAGAACATTTTCTCCGCCTTGCAGAAAGCGGGACTGCGGGTGAAGGATCTCGTGCTGCAGCCTCTGGCTTCTTCGTATTCGGTCTTGCAGCCGGACGAGATGGATCTCGGCGTCTGTCTGCTGGATATGGGCGGCGGTACGACCGACCTGGCGATTTTTTACGACGGCGCGATTCGTTACACGCAGGTCATTCCACTGGGCGGAGAATACATCACCAACGACATCGCGATCGGCATTCGAACACCCCATGTCCAGGCGGAAGCGATCAAGAAAAAATATGCCACCCTGAGTCTATCCGCGGAGGAAAAGGCCGAACAGGTAAAAGTGCCAGGCATCGGCGGCCGCGAAGACCGGT
>CBFGIH010000055.1:0-2265 GCA_965648775.1 Caldifarciminota bacterium
GGGCAATCAACCACGCCGGCGCCGAGCTTGATATCCGTGCCCCGGCCGGCCATGTTGGTGGCAATGGTGACCGCTCCGGCCTGACCGGCGCTGGACACAATCACCGCTTCCCGTTGGTGATGCTTGGCGTTCAAAACCTCGTGAGCGATCCCGCGGCGCTGCAAAAGCCGGGACAGAACTTCCGACACCTCCACCGAGGTCGTGCCCACCAGGATCGGCCGCTTGCGCTCGTGCCAGCGCGCGATCTCTTCGACAATCGCGTTGTACTTTTCCCGGCGCGAGCGGTAAATTATATCCTCGTAATCGATCCGGCGTACCGGCTCCTTGGTCGGAATTTCGACCACGTCCAGCTTGTAAATCTGCCAGAATTCATTGGCCTCCGTGGCCGCGGTTCCGGTCATGCCCGCGAGTTTACGGTACATGCGGAAATAATTCTGAATCGTGATCGTTGCCAGGGTCTGGGTCTCTTCCTGCACCCGGACATGTTCCTTGGCTTCCAGGGCTTGATGCAGGCCGTCGGAAAAGCGCCGGCCGGGCATGAGCCGGCCGGTGAATTCATCCACGATGACGACCTTGCCCTCCTGCACCACATATTCCACGTCTTTCTCAAACAGGGCGTAGGCCTTGAGCAGGGCACGGAGGTTGGAAAGGTATTCACTTTTTTTTGCGTACTCCAGGTACGATTTTTCCCGGGCGGCGATTTTTTCCTTGGCGGTGAGCGCAGAATCTTTCTCGATGGCGCCAATCGCCTCGCTGAGATCGGGCAGGACAAAAACCTCTGGTTTATTGGGCGCCAGGAATTCGCGGCCCTTTTCGGTCAGGTCAATCAAGTTCTGTTTTTCGTCAATCACGAAATAAAGATCCTGGTCCACCTCCTGAAAATTCTTTTCCCTTAAAAAGGAAAGCTCGGCTTCCTCGATCAGGCGTTTGACGCCGGCTTCCTGCTCCAATTTCAGCAGCTGACGGTTCTTGGGCAGACCCCGACGCGCTTGCAAAAGCTTGAGCGCCGCCTCCTTCTCCTTCCCGTCTTCAAGCAGCTGCTTGGCTTCCGCGACGATCCGGTTCACCAGCACGGTTTGTGCCGCGTTGAGACGCTGGACCATGGGATTGATTTCGTCAAATCCCTTGGTCTCGTGCTCGACCGGACCGGATATGATCAGCGGTGTTCTCGCTTCATCAATCAAGATGCTGTCCACTTCATCTACGATCGCGTAGTTGTGTCCATGCTGGACTTTATCCTCGATGTTCCAAACCATGTTATCCCGCAGGTAATCGAAACCGAACTCATTGTTGGTGCCATAAGTGATATCGGCGCGGTAAACAGCCCGGCGGGCCTGATTGTCCATGCCCTGCTGCAGCACCGCCACGGTCAGACCCAGCGATTCATAGACCGGCCCCATCCATTCGCAGTCGCGGCGGGCAAGATAGTCATTGACCGTGACCAGATGCGCGCCCTTGCCTGCCAGGCCGTTGAGATAAAGGGGCATGGTGGCGACCAGCGTTTTTCCTTCACCGGTTTTCATCTCCGCGATTTTACCCTCATGCAGGACAATGCCGCCGATCAACTGCACGTCAAACGGAACCATGTTCCAGGTTGTTTCTATATCCACCACGGTCCAGGTCTTGCCCACCAATCTTCGGCACGCCTCCTTGACCAGACCGAAGGCCTCGGGTAAAAGATCATCCAGGTCTTCGCCGTCCTGAATCCGTTTTTTGAAATCATCAGAGGTCTTGAGCAAATCAACGTCATGAAATTGTTCGTAATACCGGTTAATCTCTTCTACGATCGGCCAGAGCCGCTTTAGTTCGCGCTCGGTTTTGGTCCCGAAGATTTTTCCCAAGACTTTCTGAAGCATTGAATTCTTCTTTATAATATTATATTGAATTATCCCGACCTGTCAATGAATCCCGTCAGAGAACTTACTGCGCTAAATGTCAGGCTCGACCGGGCAATTGATCCCTGGTCTATCTCCATAAAAGATTGCTGCCGATCCAAATCTCGGGTTCGCGCCGAGAGGATGAATCCGGTATTTTTTATCCCGGCCAGCGATTAAGGCCTGGACCGCCGGCCCGAATCAACCAGGCTTCGCAAAACCGGAGGAAAGGGAGCCAGGAATGACTGCCCGGCGAGATACGATTCATCAAAACGAAGCGCCCAGGATTGAATCAAAGCAGTCAGACTGCTTAAGGGCACGCGTTCATCACGGTACTCTTCCACCAGGTTCTGGAAAAAGAGGCGCTCCCGGGAACTCAATCTCTGGTTTA
>CBFGIH010000055.1:2275-8376 GCA_965648775.1 Caldifarciminota bacterium
GTGCTGCAGCACGTTGATCCAGGCTCCAACCGTGGGCGGTTCCTGAAAAAGCCGGTCCAGTTCATTCTCGTAAGCCGAAAAAACCGCCCGGGCTGAACCTGGACTACGGCGCGCGGCGATTCGGCCGAGGACCCTCATCCGATCCTGATTCAAGGCTAAAAACAGATATTTGTTCTGGGCCTGGAATGCCACCAGGTCACGGATGCGGCCGGCTTCGGCGATCTTTCGGAAACGGGCGCGGGTAAAGAGCCAGGTTAAAAAATGTTCGCGGATCGCAAAATTGTTCAGGCGGCCCTCGTCTGCCATGGGCCGACCCGACCACTTTTTCCGCAGGGCGCGGGCAAAAAACCCTGCGCCAGCGCTGACCCGAGCATCCGGCTGGAAATTGGCATATATCTTGACTCCGGCCGGACCACAGGTCGGCGAGCGGGATTTAAGAAGGAAACCGTCGACCTCGGCCAGCTGGGCGACAAATTGAGTGTTGAAAGCAGCCATGACCTGAGTCAGGTCGCGGCCCGTGGCCGGCTGATATAGCACCAGCCGCTTGCCGGACTGCACGATCCGGATTGGGTCCCTCGGCACGGGCAGGCCGATCTCCATTTCCGGGCACACCGGCCGGAAATCAAGCCACGGCTTGAATTGTTCTATGAATGGATTGGACAATACCTCGCCGTTGTAACGGCAGCGGCCAAAACCCAAGCAGCGGCTGATAATCACGATGGGCCGGGGATAAGTCATGACCTGGACCCGGCCAAACCAGCGACGGCATCAATCATCGAAATAAAACAGGTATTCGCCATAACCTTCCTTTGTCAGGTCAGCCTTGGGGATGAAACGCAGCGCTGCGGAATTAATGCAATAACGCCGGCCCGTGGGCTGGGGACCGTCGTTGAAAACGTGCCCCAGATGCGAATCGCCGTGCCGGCTGCGGACTTCGACGCGGTCCAGTTGATGACTGGTGTCGCGTTTTTCCACAATATAGAACGGATCAAGGGGACGCGTGAAACTCGGCCAGCCGCAGCCGGAATCATACTTGTCCCGGGAGCTGAAAAGCGGTTCACCCGTGACCACGTCCACGTAAATACCGTCGTCGTGATTGTTCCAATAATTGTTTAAAAAGGGCATTTCCGTGGCGTTTTGCTGGGTCACGCGGTACTGAAGAGGCGTTAAGCGCTGTTTAATCTCGTCCTGGCTCGGTTTCGCATAACGGATCCGAGATTGGTAGTCATCGTCCTTTTCCGGCCAGTGTTTTTTTAAAAAAGTCTCGCGGCCGGAACCGGATTTGTACAAGGCGTAGTGAACGGCATTTTTTTGGTAGTAATCCTGGTGATACTCTTCAGCCGGATAAAACGGCCGGGCGGGCAAGATCTCGGTCGTGATCGGCCGGGAAAAGCGACCGGAAACAGCCAGTTCCGCTTTTGACCGCTCGGCTTCCAACCGCTGGGTTTCATTATGATAATATATCGCCGGGCGATATTGTTCTCCCCGGTCCGCGAATTGACCGGCGGGATCAGTGGGATCTATGGACTGCCAGAACACCTTTAAAAGCGCCGCGTAGCTGATCTGGCTTGAATCGTATACGATTTGCACCGCTTCGCGGTGGCCGGTCACGCCCGTGCTGACTTCTTCATAAGTGGGATTTTCCGAAACGCCGCCCGTGTATCCCGCGGTGACCGAAATCACGCCGGGCAGTTTTTCAAATGGCGGCTCCATGCACCAAAAACAACCGCCGGCAAAAGTCGCGGTCGAGCGGTTTGATTTATTGTCCATATTCACCTTTCCCGGATTCATTCCGGCAGAACGATTCTGACAAAAAACCCCAAAAAACAAAATCGGCAGAGTCAAAATCAGGACCGGTTCAATAAAAGCTCTTTTTTTCATCATAATTTTGACTCCGGAATGCATACCGGGTTTAGAAAATAATGAAGGACCGGCCGGAAACAAAACGCCAGGTTCGCTTCAAACCGCGAATTGCCGAAAACGGTAGGGCGGCTATATGTATTCGATCGTGCTGGGCGGTTTCGGCGAAAGATCGTACAAGACCTTAGTCACCATGGGCAGTTCCCGCACGATTCGACGCTGGATTTTCTCCAATCGGGCATAAGGTATTTTCGTGGGTTGGGCAGTCATCGCATTTTTCGAATCCACGCTGCGGATCACGATGATATTGCCGAACGCGCGCCGGCCCTGCTTGACGCCGGTGGCCCGGTCACTGAGCAAGACCGCGAATTTTTGGAACGCGGGCACGGATTTCAACTCCTGCTCCACGATGGCCGTGGCCCGGCGCACGATCCGCACCCGGGCCGGCGTCACCTCTCCGACGACGCGGGCCGCCAGACCGGGCCCGGGAAACGGCATGCGCTGGCAGACCGCGCGGGGCAGACCCAGTTTTCTGCCCAGGGCTCGGACTTCAGGCTTGAACAGCTTGACCAGGGGCTCAACGATCGTCAAGCCGTAGCGGGCGGGATTAATGCCAATTTGACTCAGCACATTGTGCTGGGATTTAACCCGGCCCCTGGTCTCAATGATGTCGGCGGCGATCGTCCCCTGGATGAGATAGCGCGCACGGTGCTGTTTGACCGCCCGGCCCAGAGTTTTGTAAAAAGTGTCCCGGAACGCCTTGCGCATTTCTTCCGGATCGGTTTTGCCTTTGAGCGCCCGGAAAAAATCCGGTGCGGCCCTGACCAAAACGGTCCTCATGCCCCGCTGCCGGAGCAGCCGGGTCACCGCCGCCGGCTCACCCTCCCGCATCAATCCATCATCAATGAAAAGGGCAATTAACCTCTTCCCCAGCGCCCGGTGCGCCAGGGCAGCGCAGACCATGGAATCAACTCCGCCCGAAGTGGCGCAGATCGCGGTTTCCTTGCCCACGATTTTCTTCAACTCGTTGATCCGGGCTTTTATGAACTGACTGGTGTTTCGCGGCATTCTGCCTCCTTTCGACGGCGCTATTTTTCAAGCGGAAATTTGAACTTGCCCTGCTCCCAGATGAGCAAATCCTTGGTTCCTTCCTCGTTGCGGTTGCGGTAAGTAATCCGGAATTCATTTGAATTAATCACGATTTCCCGGGTCACGCTCAAATAGGGAATGAAATCGGTCTCAATTAGATTCCGGTAAATCTCCATGAGTTGACGCATAAAGTTCATGTCGTCCCGCGTGCCGAAAATATTGACCACCACCATGCCGCTTTTTGCGTCATAATGGGCAACAAGCGGCGCGTCATAAGACCGGACCGTGTTTTGCCAGGCAGCCGAGGCCGGCTCAATGATCATTGCGATCATGAAACCGGCAAAGATCATGCTGGGAATTTTGTTCATGGGTTTCCTCCTCAATGACATACCGCTAATTATTCTTATTTAACAATGAAAGTCAAGCGACCTTTTATAACTTTTTCTCACTCAATGATCAGGAGATATTTGGATAAGGGAGTAAATCCCATCCGCCACCTCAAGCCACCTGAAATGCCTCGCTCTTTTGAGCAGGCCATCAAGGACGAAAATATAGGCAGGTCTAAAGCCATATGTTTTTATCATTGACAGTCACCTTTATCATTTATATACTCGATTAACCTCGGAGGAAATATGAAAAAATTATTGCTGCTGGTTATTTCCGTGCTGGTGATCTTCACGACCTGCAACCGCGGACCCCAGGCACCGTTTGATGAAGATGATCAGATCGTTATCCGTGGCCGCTATTATCAAGAAGACGGCAATCCTTACGTCCAGCGCTGGGTTGGATTCTGGATCAACAGCCCGGAAAGTTTTTTCACCAATTTTCTTGGTCTTGATCCTGAATCCAATAACCGAACCGACACCAGCGGTCAATACCAGCAAACCTTTATGGGTGCAGATCTCATGGACAATCAGGGCGCCACCTATCAGGTGATCGTCATGAACTATGATCCGAACTGGCCGGACACGGCACCGGCCGTGGCCGCGCTTTTCTATCCCCTGGACACCATCATCACGGTGCCGGAGATGAAATTATGGCGGGGCCATCCGACGGTTAATTTTAATGCCGACCAGGCAACTTTTGCCTGGCAACGCATCACGCGCACGCACACCGGCGCCGAACCAGCAAAATACGTGTTTCAGGTAAAAGCAACCCAGGACGGACCCAGTTACACCATGTGGCAGCAGGAACTGCCGGCTGAAACGACCATCACCCTGCCCGCCTATGTCCTGCCCGAGCCGTATGTCGCTCGCTGGCGGGTGCTCGCCGACTATCCAGCGCCGGATCAGGCAAGCTACGGCTATGTTTACATCACGGATCCGGATACAACCCCGATCATGGGCAATCCTTATCAACTTTTATCCCTGGGCCGCGCCTGCCACGCAGAAGCTTACAGCCAGATCTTCCCGACCGCCACGGACGGCAAATGGGGGCCCTGGCCAACTTACTGCGTTGCATTTGCCGCGACCAATGTCAGCTGGATTTTCGTTGATCTTGGCGACACCACCCGCACGGTCAACGCCGTGGTTTTGTATGACTTGACCATCACGGGCACGGTATCGGTGCCGGGCTTTGAGGTTTACGTGAGCAATGACACGCTCAACTGGGGGACGCCGGTCGCCGAAAACAACGTCCCGAAAGGATATTTCTACCTTAGTGGGTTCTCAGCTACTGGACGTTTTGTCAAGGTTGCAGCAAAAGACGACGTTATCGGCATCACGGGCTTCCGAGAAATCTGCGTTTTCGGGCAATAATTTACCGCTGATCGCCGAATGGCGATTCAGTTGGTATTCCGTTGACCGGCTGATTATTTTTCTGCCAGACTGCCGAGCTTGATGTCTTTGATCGCGCTGGCCACGACGTAGATCCGGATATTGTTAGAATTCGGATCCACGGGCAGGATAAAAAAACCTTTTCGCTGCTTGTTGTAGCCCATGGTTGACCCCAGCAGGGTCTCGTTGTCCTGAAAAACCACCCTAACCTTCAGTCCGCGTAAATCCTGGGGTGCGATACCAATAAAATCTTTTTTCTCCCGATAGTCCTTGTTGCCCTCAAAGGTCTTAACGAAGAAAATCGCCTTGGCCGTTTCCGTGGTAATCTCTTCAATCCGGTTATCCGGGTAAGTCAGGTGAAACTTTGGTTTCTCCGCTACAAAATCCAGCGTCGTGCCCTTCACGACCGTGCCGTTTTTGAAATGAACGACAACTTTGTTCGGCTCGCCTGCTAAGGGATTAAAGCTCATGAGGATAGTATAAACGGAAAGGGCAAGTGGTCAAGGGACGATTTAATCAGGGCAGTTTTTCGAGCCGGGCAAAAGATAAAATCTTAACCGGCGCGACGAGCATCTGCTCGACTTCGGGGCCGGCCTGGATCTTGCGCACCACATCCATGCCCCGCACCACCTGGCCGAACGCCGCGTAGCCCTGACCATCCGGATTGCGCCGACTGCCAAAATCCAGTTCGGGTTGATCGCCGAGGCAGATGAAAAATTCGGAACTGGCCGTGCCGGGCTCGCGCCGGGCCATGGAGATGGTTCCATCCCGGTGGCGCAGACCGGTCTTTTGAGTAGTTTCGTGTTCAATGGCTGGCAGCCGCAGATCGCTTTCGACAAAGCCGATTCCACCTTGAATGACTTCGATCTTGATCTTTTTATCCGGCTGGTTATCCCTGGTCACGACCCGGTAAAATGACGACTCGGCATAACGGTTTTCATCCACGTAGCGCAAGAAATTTCTGACCGTGATCGGTGCCTGGCGCGGGTACAATTCCACCACAATATCTCCCAGCTGCGTCCGGATTAAAACCAGGGGGTTTTCATCCGTCTCCTTTTTCACGGTCTGGGTGCAGGACAAAAGCGCTGCCAGTAATATCAAACGGCCGATTTTTATCTTCATGATTTTCCTCCACGAATCACTGATAAACCCAGCCTCCGAACTTGAGACGCGTGAGATAAAAAACCTCGCAGGAACCGTCGCCCACATCGTTCAGGCTCATCGACGAGTTCCACCAGTAATTGTTTTCACCACGGCGAACCGTGATGTCAACCAGGTAACCAGCCGCTTCCAGCGGCACCCGGCGTTTAATACGACGGAGGGCCCGGCGCAGGTTCTCGGTCGCCGGAATCATGTGGTTATTGGAACTGTAGCGAG
>CBFGIH010000056.1:0-8019 GCA_965648775.1 Caldifarciminota bacterium
AGGGCGGTGAATACGGCACGTTCGGCGTCAACTTTTTTGATTTATCCCTGGGCAAGGGTCTCTTTATCGGCGCCGTCGGCGTGGGCGGATCGGCTAAGATTTTGTATGAAATGATCGATACGCTCGCCGCCCTGGCCCTGGGCGTCGACCTCGGCGCCCTGTATTACACGAGCAATCCCGAACTGCAGATCGGGCTGGCCGTAAAAAACCTCGGCACGACCGTGAAAGCCTATCTTCAGGAAAAAGAACTATTGCCTTATGAAATTAACGCGGGCGTGGCCAAGGTCTTTGATCAAGGCTGGCTTGGCCTGGATCTGGTCAAACCCGCCCAAAGCGGAGTCGGTGTCCGCATCGGCGCCGAATACGCCGTTGCCGCGCCGGTACGGCTGCGCTTGTCTTACAATTCAACTCTTTCCTCAATGAGAACCGGCAGCAACGGCCTGGACGTGCTCACGGGCCTGACCGCCGGCTTCGGCGTCCGCGTGACGCCCCTGATCATTGATTTTGCCTACTCCCCCTATTTTGACCTGGGTGGAGGAGTAAGGGTATCAGTAAGCATAGGAGGGTAAATGTCCCGCATCAATTTTGTCCTCATCCCGATCATCTTCATATTGCTGTTGACCGCGTTCGCATTTTTCAGCCCCAAGCTGACCGGGACGAACACCGGTCCGAGCGCGAACGACATCAACGAGCTCGTGGTCAAAAGATTTAACAGCATCGGCAATACCATTGCCCACGCGACCTTCGTGATCGACGCCATCACCATGAACGACAACGACCTGTTAAACGAAGTCATCACCACCCTGCGCAAGGACGAACCGGAGATCATCGCGGTTCATTTCACCAATGCCGACAACGTCGTCCTGGCTTCCTCTGATCCCGGGCTGGTGGAAAAAACTTTCCAGGGCAATCTTCCTGCCGACAGCCCCAGCGCGGTCGTGAACCAGAACGGCGTATTCAACGCCGCCTTTCGCGTTCTCATCGGCACCAAGCACATTGGCGCCCTTTACTTCCAAGCCCGGCCGTCGATACCAGCCGTCAAAACCGCCGGCGGGTCAAATCCCCTGATCCTCGCTATCGGCGCGCTTTTTGCCCTGCTGACCTTCTTCATCACCCTGGGCCTGAGCAAGAACATGGAGAACAAACTGGTCGAACAAATTAATCAACGCCAGGAAGAGGTTTTCAAGCCAAAGATTGAATCGCTGAAGAAAGAACAACAGGAAGCCCAGGCGACCCTGACCGCACTCAATCAGCAAATCCAGGAAGCACAGCAGAATCTAGAACAAACCAACCAGGAGTATGCCGCCCGTAAGAAGGAAATCGAATCCAATCCCGTGGTGCAGTCGATTGAAAAACTAAAAACCACCGAAGCCGAACTCTTGAAGCGCATCACGGCGATGAAGGAAGAAGAGGCCAAATTGACCAAGGAAAATTCCCTGCTCAGCCAAAAACACAGCGAGATACACAGTGCCCTCGAGGCCGAGAAAAAAGAAGAAGCCGCGCTGCGGGAAAAACTGGATTTAATTAAGAAGAAAATCCTGCACCTGGAGACTTCCGCCAAATAACGCCCGCCGGTGCAATGAAATCCCAGTATGTCGAGGAACTGAAACCGGGGCATACGGTCAAGGCCCAGTTCCTCCTCACCCGGAAATCGCGCAAAGACAAAAAAGGCGGCGGCGCCTACACCCTCCTGGAATTCACCGATCGCAGCGGCAGCATTGACGGGATCGCCTGGGAAAATTTAAGCGCGGACCTCAAGACCGTGGAAAGCGGCGATTTCGTGTTCGTCGAAGGCACCGTCAACGAATACAACGAGCGGACGGAAATCATGGTCAACGCCATCACCCGGCTGGATGACCGGGAAATCGACCCAGCGGATTTCATTGCGCAAAGCCGCGAGAACCTGGACGAAGTGATGCGGGAAATCACGGCCATAGCCCGCCGGATCGTCAACCCCCATCTCAGCCGCTTGACCGCGTTGTTCCTCAACGACCAGCCGCTCATGACCAAATTCCGAACTGCGCCGGCCGCCAAAAAAGTGCACCATGTTTATCTGGGCGGCCTGGCTGTTCACACCCGCGATCTCATGCGCCTCGCCGCGGCGATTGGCCCGGTTTATCCGACGGTCGACCTCGACCTTCTGGTGACGGGCGCCTTTCTGCACGACATCGGCAAAATCCACGAATATGAATATCAAAAAAAAATCGATTTGACGACCCGCGGCCGGATGCTGGGGCACATCATCATCGGTTACGAGATTGTCGCCGCGCGCATCAACGAAATCCTTGATTTTCCCGAGGATCTCCGGTTAAAAATTCTTCACATCATTGTTTCCCACCACGGCGAGTTGGAATGGGGATCGCCCACGCTCCCGCTTTTTCCCGAAGCCCTCATCATCCATTTTCTTGACAATCTCGACGCCAAGCATGAAATAATGAAAGACCTGCTCCGCAAGTACAAGGGCAGCCTGCGGCAGTGGAGCGATTACCACCCGTTACTTGAACGAGAGATCTACCTGGGCGACGAAAGCTGACGGCGAAGAATGAAAATCAAAGAAATACGGCTATACGGATTCAAATCCTTTTTTGAAGAAACCCGGTTCCTGCTCAACCCTGGCATCACTGCGTTCGTGGGTCCGAACGGCAGCGGCAAGTCCAATATTTTCGATGCCCTGCGCTGGGTTTTCGGCGAGCAAAGCATGAAAGCCCTGCGCTGCGAACGCAACGAGGATCTAATCCACCTGTCTCCTGACGGAAAAAATGATGCCAATTTCACGGAAGTTGCGATTATCATTGACAACGAGGATTATTTTCCTCAATTCGGCGGCGAATTCGAAATCAAGCGCCGCTTTTACCGCACCGGCGAGAGCGAATTTTTTCTCAACCGTGTCAAATGCCGCCTGCAGGACATTCAAGCGCTGTTTCTAAATTCCGGCGCCTTGACTTATTCGTTCCTGGAACTTGCCGAGATCAAGAAAATCATCGGCGGTAACACGAAAGAAATGTTCGACGATGTTTCCGGCATTCTGAAATATCAGGAGCGCCGCGACCAGACCCAGCGCCGGCTTGAGGCGACCGAACAGGACCTGCTGCGCCTGGAAGATGTCATCGCCGAAATGGTCCGTTCCCTCCGCGCTCTGAAACGGCAGGCCCGGCAGGCTCAGGTCTACCGTGAGATCAAAGCTGAGTACCGGACGGTTTCTCTGACCTTGATGAAACGCGATTATGAACTCGCCTGCCAGCAGATCACCCAGCTGGAAAATCAGATTAAAAACCGGGAACAGGAAAAGCAAAATATCCTGCTCGCCATCCAGTCGCTGGAAAACAATCGCCGTTCCCTCAAGGAGCGAATCGCCCAGGCGGAAAGCGCGAAGGCGGAGACCGTGTCCGCCCTGAACGCACTTGACCGGGAAATCGAAGAATTAGCCCAGGACCTCGCGGCCCGGGAAGAAGATTTCCGCCAGCGTTCCCTGACCAGCGAACGTCTCCAGGCGACGGTCAAGGAAAAAAACGATTTTATTGAAGCCAGCCGCCGCCGGATCAGCGAATATGAAAAGACGATCAGCGACACCGCCGCCGAGCGGGATCGCCTGAAAACCCAGCTGGACACAGAAAAAGCCGCCAGCCAGGAAATAAACCAGAAGTTTTTCGCCCTGCAGGAGGAAATACAATCCCGCGCGCGCGCCATCGCGCGGCTGAACGACGAAATCACCGCCGCGAAGAATGAAATCATCGGCATTGAAATTGAAGTAAAAAACCAGCAGGCGCTGCAGCAGCGGCTCGATGAGGAATATCAGACCTCGGCCCGGGAGCTCCAGCACGGCCAGCAGTCAACCCGGGAACTGGACGAGGAAATGGAAAGGATTGCCCGGCTTCACAAGGAACGCACGATACAGCTGGAACAGGCCAGCCGCCGGCTTGAGGATGAAACCGCCAACCTCGCGGAAGTGGAACGCGATCTGGCGGCGATCCAGGAATCCAGCAACGAATGCCGGCTGGAAATAGAAACTCTAACTCGTCGCCTTGGCAAACCGGAAACCATGAAACAGGTGGATGCCGTGCTTGGCCGGAAACTGGCCGGCGTAGTCCGCGACAGCGTGGAGGTCAAACCGGGCGCCGAGGCCGCAGCCGACGCCTGCCTGGCTGACATCTACAATTACCTGATCATCCGCGGTTTTGTACCCGCCGATCTTGACCTTCTGCCGGACGGAACGATCGGCCTGATCAACAGCGATTCGAAAGCGGCCACCCCCGACCGTCCAGAAGCCCTCCAGGACCTGACCGGCATCATGGATCAGGTGCGCCTGAAACCCGAACACGCGTATCTGGCGCGCTACCTGCAATGCTACTTCATCGTGGCCGACCGCAACCGCGCCCTGGAACTGGCTGAGCTGTATCCGAATTTCGGTTTCGTCACGCCGACCGGGACTTTATTTAAAAACGGCCTGATCGTTCACCAGAAAGGCGATGTCGGTTATTTTAAAATTAACCAGTCACTTCAAGAACACCGGGCACGGCTCGAAACCATGCAGAATCAATCAAGATTTCTGCAGGATGAAAAAAACCGCCTGGCGAACGAAATCGAACAGTTGAAGGCCGATCTGGAACAGGCGCGTGAAGAACTATTTAAAATCAATCTGCACCAATCAGAAACAAACATGCGCCGGGATGAATTAGCCCGGCAGATCGCCCGGGCGAATCAGGAAGTCGTGGAACTCAACCAGGATCGCGAGACCCTCACCCGCCGCCTCGAGGAATTGAATGACCGCGCCCGCGACTTCGGCCGGCGTCGTGATGAGCAGGCCGCCGAACTCGAACGCTGCCAGCAGGAACAAAACATCCGGCAGGACACCGCTGCCGGCCTGGAACGGGAAATTGAAGCGAATAATCAACGGCTCAATGAAATCCTGCTGCAAACGGGCATCTTGCAGGAACGGCTGGATCGCCTCCAAAAACAACATCAGGAATTGACCAGCCAGGTCACGGCGGCGGAAGCCGACCTGGCGAAAATGCAGCAGAACACTGTCCGCCAGGAAATCGAGGAATGCACCCGCGCCATCGAAAACCTCAAAGCGCAGCTCGCAGATAAAAAAGCAAAGCGCCGGGAGATGGAAGCCCGGCAGCCGGATCATCTGTTAGAAGCAACCGCCCGCGAGCATGAAGCGCTTTATGACCAGTTGACGGAAAAACAAAAACAGCTTGATGAGATACAGCAGGCGGTTAATAAAATTAATTACGAAATCTTCGAACATACCCACCGCCGCGAGGAGCTGATCAGAAAAGCCCAAGAGGATTTCGACACCGACCTGGCTTCGTACGTGCCGGAGGATGTACCTGATCCCGAAACCCGGCGCCAGGAAATCCGAGAACAGATGGAAAAACTCGGCGAAATCAATCCCCTGGCCCTGGAAGCTTATGAACAGGAAAAAAAGCGGCTTGATGAATTCTTCAAACAGCGCAACGACATCATCACGGCCAAGCAATCCCTGATTAAATCCATTGATGAACTTGACGGCCGAGCGCGTGAACGTTTCGTCCAGACCTTTCAGCAAGTCAAGGAAGAGTTTAACACGGTCTTTGCCAACTTTTTCGAAGGCGGCGAAGCCGACCTGATTCTGACCGATCCGCAGAACCCTTTGAATTCACAGGTGGAAATTGTCGTGCGGATGGCGAATAAGCGCATTAAGACGATAAATCAACTCTCCGGTGGTGAACAAACCCTGCTCGCGGTCAGCCTCCTGCTGGCTTTTTATCTTGTGAAACCGGCACCATTCTGCATTCTTGACGAAATCGACGCACCCTTAGACGACGCTAACGTCGTCCGGTTTAACCGCTTCCTGCGCGATTTATCTCAGCGCACCCAAGTCGTGATCATAACCCATAATCGGGCAACCATGGAGTATGCGGACTATCTTTACGGCCTGACCTCGGAACGACCAGGCCAAAGCAAGGTCATCTCCGTAAAACTCGCGGATCTGGAAAGCATCGAATCGATGCCGGCGCCGGCGGCCGAGTAAATGGTTTTCGCGCGGCTTAAAAAAGCGGTTAGCGCGCTGGCCGGACTGTTCGCGGCGGAACGCAACCCGACCGCGGCAACTTATGAAGACCACCTGCTTAAAGCCGATGTCGGCATTGCCTGCACCAATCTCATCATCGATAAAATCCGGTCTGCACCCGATCCCCGGTCCCGGCTCAAAGAAGAAATGATCCGTCTGCTGGACCAGCCCGGGCCGGCGTCGGACGCAAAACCGCCATTGGTCATCATGATCAGCGGCGTGAACGGCTCGGGCAAAACGACCACGGCCGCCAAGCTTGCTTATCGCTACCGGCAGACCGGCCCTGTGCTTTTAGCCAGCTGCGATACCTACCGGGATGCCGCCTCGAGCCAGCTGGAAATTTGGGCGCGCCGGAGCGGGGTGGAAATCGTCGCTTCCCAGAAAGGCCAGGATGCTGCCGCCGTGGCTTACGACGCGGTGAGCCGCGCGGTTACGCGCCAGATGCCAACGGTCATCATCGACACCGCCGGCCGGTTGCACACGCGCACGGATTTGATGGCGGAGCTTAAAAAAATCAAGCGGGTCATCGGCAAAATCCGACCCACGGCACCTGAGCTGAATCTGCTAACGATTGACGCCACGCTTGGCCAGAACTCTCTCCAGCAGGCGCGCATATTCACCGAAGAACTCGGGATCAACGGCTTGATCCTGACCAAGTACGACGGCACGGCCAAGGGCGGAGCGATCATTCCCATCTGTCAGGAATTGAAGCTGCCGGTGCTCTATCTGGGGATTGGCGAGGGAATCGAAGACTTGTTGCCGTTTGACGCCCGGCAGTTTGTAGACGCGCTGTTTGACTGACATAATGAGGCGAAGCACCATTCAGCAGCGCTTCGCCTCGTGGTTAAACGGATTATAGAATCATCAGTTGGTCTCGATCTTTATCTCCGCCGGTTTAAGCGTCTCCGGCTTGGTCAGGGTCACGTGCAGGACGCCATCCTTGTATATCGCCTTGACCTTGTCGGCGTTTACCGCCACGGGCAAAGCAATCGTCCGTAGAAACCGGCCGTAATAACGCTCAACCCGGTGATAAGTCTTGTTATTGGTTTCCTGCTCCCGCTTGCGTTCGCCGCTGAGCGTGAGGAGATTCTCCCGGACCGTGACTTTGATTTCGTCTTTTTTCATACCCGGCAATTCCGCCTTGACTTCAATCGTGCTATCCTTTTCCTCGATATCAATGGCCGGTGTCCAGAAAGAATCCTGCCCCAGATTCGGGAAATCGGAAAACATCCGTTCAACCATCCGGGAAAACAACGGACCAATCTCAACGAGATCACTGAAAGGTTCGAAAAGGGCTAAGTTTTTGTTTGTCATGCTGATCATCTCCTTTCTTTTTTTACACCTTTTTGACCGGGAAGCCGGCTAAAAGTTTAGCCGGCCGGATATTTTCCACATTACTTGACAGGGCATAAAATATTACTATGATATGCGTGATGAAGGAACTGCCCGAAAATGTCCGGCAACGAATCATTCTCATCGCCCAGGATCTCTTCAGCCATTACGGCTTTAAAAAAACAACCTTGTCGGACATTGCCCGCAGCCTGCACATGGCTAAGAGTTCCCTGTACCATTACTTTGCCAACAAGGAAGACCTTTTCCGCGCCGTGGTGGAAAAAGAGGTCGGACTGCTAAAAAAGGAAATGCAGCAAGTCCTCAAGCACGAGGACGACCCGCAGAAAAAAATCCGCAGCTACGGCATTCTGCGCATGCAGGCGATCAACCGTTTCGCCAATTTCTACAGCACCTTCCGCGATGAATACCTCGAGCAATACCGTTTCATTCAAAAACTACGACAAAGTTACGACCTCTACGAGATTGAAACCATCAAAACCATCCTCAAGGAAGGCGTGGATAAGGGTATGTTCGTTGTTCGGGATCTGGATACAACCGCCTTCACGATCGTCACCGCCTTGAAAGGACTGGAATATCCGTGGGCGCTGGAAACCGACATGGTCAAGATTATT
>CBFGIH010000057.1:0-5404 GCA_965648775.1 Caldifarciminota bacterium
AAAAAAGCTTCGGCCGCGTTTTAAAAAATGATTATTTTTCCAAACCCGTGGACCGGATTTTCGTTGATCAAAAGTACCGCGCCCTGGCCATCGTCCGTCGGGTTGAAGACCTGTATTACCTCGACAAGTTTTGCGTCCACCGGCAGGCCCGCGGTGAAGGCATCGGCCGCGATATCTGGCTGCGGATGATAAAAAAATACCCGCACCTTTTCTGGCGTTCGCGCCGGGAAAATCCCGTCAATACCTGGTATTTTGAACAGGCGGACGGCGGAATTAAATTTGACCGCTGGACATTGTTCTGGATCAAATTGACCAATGATCAGCTTCACCGGGCAACCCGCTACGCTCTGACGCTTGAAGAATCATTCCTGACTCGGTAATAGCATGAAGAAAAAAATTGCGGTTTTCGGCGCCAGCGGCTACACCGGCTGGGAATTAATCAAACTGCTGGCCCCACGATCCGAATTAGAAATAATCGGGCTGGAGTCGCAAAGCCACGCCGGCCGGCCGGTCCGCGATCTTTATCCCGAGGCTGATCCAGACCTGCGTTTTACCAACCTGGGACTTGAAAAAATCAAACAGTTAAATCCGGATCTGGTTTTTCTATGCCAGGCCGATGGTTTTGCCGCCGCCCATGCCTCGGAATTTGATTGCCGGGTAATTGATCTTAGCCGGGACCTGCGTTTCACCGACGGCGTGGTCTATGGTTTACCGGAAATTAATCGGGCAAAAATCCGGGTCAGCCCGCGCCTGGCCAATCCAGGCTGCTATGCCACCGCCTGCATTCTATCGGCATTGCCCGCGGTCCAGGCCGGTCTGGTTGAACGAATTGTCTTTGACTGCAAATCCGGTTTTAGCGGCGCCGGTCGTACGCCTTCGTCGCGCAACGACCCCGAACGACTTAGGGACAACGTGCTGGCCTACCGGCTATGCGATCATCCCCACCAACCGGAGATTTGCCGGGGATTGGGCTTTGCGCCGGTAAGTTTTACTCCGCATGTTCTCCCTTTTTTCCGGGGTATCCTGGCAACCGGTCATTTCTTTTTGAAAAGAAAAACAGCCGCTTCGTTGATCCGGGAACAATACCTTGAATTCTACGCCGCAGAACCATTTATCCGGATTCTGGACCGCATTCCGGATTTGAATGATGTCCAGCACACGAACCTCTGCTGTCTGGGCGGGTTCGAAGCCGACGAGGCTAATCGCCTGGTCGTGGTGGCCGCACTCGATAACTTAATAAAGGGCGCCAGTGGCCAGGCCGTGCAGAACATGAATTTGATGCTGGGATTTTCCGAGACCGAGGGCCTGCCCGGCATTTAACCCAGTCGCACTCACGCATAAACCTCCGAACCAGGAGGGCGGCCTCGCACCCCGCCCTCCTTGATATTTCTTGACGGCGGCGCGTTTTATCACTATAATAAAAAAATGAAAGTGGTTGCGACCAATCGCAAAGCCCTGCACGATTATACCGTCATCGATCAGTATGAAGCAGGGATGGTGCTGGAGGGCAGCGAGGTCAAGTCCCTGCGTGGGGGACAGGTTTCCTTAAGCGACGCCTATGCCGATTACCGCCAGGGAGAAATATTCCTTTTCAATCTACACATCACCCCCTATAAATGCAGTTCGTTTCAGGCGCCGTCGCCCAAACGGCGGCGCAAACTTCTCTTGACCAGGCGGGAAATCCGCCGTCTTTACGGTCAGGTCTCCCAGCGCGGCAGCGCGCTGGTGCCGTTAAAAATTTATTTTAACGAACGCGGTTTTGCCAAGGTGACGATCGGCCTGTGCCGGCACAAGCGGCAGTATGACAAGAAGGAAAAAATCTTGAAGGCCGAAGATCAGCGCAAACTCTCCCGGCTTAGAAAGGCGGTCCGTTGATCTGGCTGCTGATGGCGCTGGCGATGACGCCGACCTATGAGCTAACCATCGACAGCACCGTAGTTTTGATTGAAGCGCGGCGCATCGACGCCCAGGATTACCTGCCCCTTAAGTCCGTGGTGGAGGCGCTGGATATCAACTATGTCTTTGATCCCTTAAGTCAGCGCCACCACCTGACCGCCAACGGCCACACCGTGACCATCATCGGCGATATCAACCTGGTTCGCTGCGATGACGTGTATCGTTATCTGGGCTATGGACCCCGCAACCTGGGCAACACCACTTTTTTTCCCGCCCAGGAAATCACTTCCACCCTGGCCGCCCCGCTGGAAAAACTTGCCTTTGTCAAGGAAATCAAGGAAGTACCGATGCTGCGGCGCATCAATCTCAACACCCGCGGCGATTCCCTCGTATTGTCCTTTGATTGGGAACGACCGGTTGATTTTGACGTCCGGCTCATTCCGAATCAGGTGATCATCGAAATTGACGGCCGCTGGACCGGCAAGTCAAAACCCGCAGCGCTGGGTCCGGCCAAAAAAATAAACCTGACGCCATTTAACACTTACACCCGCCTGGAACTGGAAACAGAGGAAATAAATGCCGTGATCGAGCGGCCGGAAGAAATCGTCCTTTTCAAGAAAATCACCACCCGGATCAAAAGCATTGTCATCGATCCGGGCCATGGCGGGATAGATCCCGGCGCCGTGGGCAAGAAGGGCCTGTATGAAAAAGACGCCAACCTGGATATCAGCCTTTACCTGCAGACCCTGCTCAAGGACTCGCTGGGCGTGACCGCGCTTTTGACCCGCGATAAAGATATCTATCTCTCGCTCAAGGAACGGACCGATTTCGCCAATCGCAACAGCGCGGATCTATTCATCAGTATTCACTGCAACGCGGCACCCAAGAACTTGAAATCGCGGGGATTCGAAACCTATTTCCTTTCTGAAGCACGGACCGACGAGGCACGGGCGGTCGCGGCGATGGAAAACGCGGCGCTGGATTTTGACGGCGCGGAACGGCCCAGGGATGACATCAATTTCATTCTCTATGACCTGGCGCAGAGTGCCTATCTTGAAGAATCAAACAACCTGGCAGAATTCATCCAGAGCGCGGCGGAAAAGCAGCTCTCCATACCCGCCCGCCGTGTCAACCAGGCCGGTTTCTACGTCCTGCGCGGCGCGTTCATGCCCGCCGTCCTGGTGGAATGTGCCTTTGTGTCTAATCTCGAAGAAGAAAAACTGCTTCGGGAAAAAGATTTCCGGCAGAAACTCTCTTACAGCATCTTTTGCGGTATCCGTGATTTTGTGCTTGATTACGAAAGGAGAATGAACAATTGAACCAACATCCGATCGGCGTTTTTGACTCCGGCATTGGCGGGTTGACCGTGGTCCGGGAAATTCGTAAACTCATGCCCCGCGAAGATATCATCTATCTGGGCGATACGGCCCGCCTGCCTTACGGCACCAAATCAATGGAAGCGATCAAGGAATTTTCCCTGCAGAACACGCGTTTCCTGATTTCCCGGGGAGCAAAATTCATTGTCGTCGCCTGCTATTCTGCCACTTCCGCTGCCCTGGAAACCCTCCAGCACACCTTTGACGTGCCGATCATCGGGGTCATCAATCCGGGCGTGAAACGAGCACTGGCCCTCACCCGGAACAACCGCATCGGCGTCATCGGCACCTCCCTCACCATCTACAGCGGTGCTTATGAAAAGGCGTTCAAGAAATTAAAACCGGAAATAGAAATTCTGGGCCGGGCTTGCCCCCTGTTCATTTCCCTGGTGGAAGAAGGCTGGCTGGATCACCCGGCCACCGAGCTGATTGCCCAAACCTATCTGCAGCCGCTCAAAGAAGATGCCATTGACACGCTCCTTCTGGGCTGCACCCATTTTCCGCTTCTGACCGGCGTTATCCGCAAGTTCATGGGTGACATCAACTATGTCGATGCTTCCCGGGAAGTCAGCCAGGAACTCAGGGGCATGTTGGAAAAAGAAGGCATGGACAATCCTCAGGGCAAAGGCCTGGTGGCCATTTACCTCACGGACCTGTCCCAGAATTTCAAGGAAATCGGCGAGCGTTTTCTGGGCGAACCGATGAAAAACTTCGCCCGGGTTTCCCTGGCCGGAACGGAGAAAAAATGAGATGCAATCAACGCAACTTTGACCAGTTGCGGCCCGTCAACATTGAACTTGATTATCTGGACCATCCGGCAGGCTCATGTCTGATCACGATGGGTCGAACCCGGGTCCTTTGCGCGGTCTCGATTGATAATAAAGTTCCCCCGTTTCTGGTCGGACAGGGTCAAGGCTGGTTAACCGCCGAATACTGTCTTCTACCTGCCTCCACCAAGGAAAGAACCCAGCGCGAGGCAAACGCGGGCCGCTTGAGCGGCCGCACTCAAGAAATCCGGCGGTTCATTGGCCGTTCCCTTCGACCGGTCTTTGATTTAAGTCTGGTTGGTGAACGCACTTTCATCATTGACTGCGATGTCATCCAGGCGGACGGCGGTACCCGCACCGCGGCGGTGACCGGCGCTTACATCGCCCTGCACCGGGCGGTCCAGCGCCTGATGGCAAATCGGACTTTCCGGTCTTTTCCTATCACGGATTTCGTGGCCGGCGTCAGCGCCGGCATGGTCAAGGGCGAGCCACGGCTGGATCTCGATTATGAAGAAGACCACACCGCGGAAGTTGACCTTAATCTGGTCATGACCGGCCGGGGCCGGATAATTGAAATCGGCGCCACGGCCGAGCGAATGCCCATGGAACGCGCGGACCTGACGCGGTTGATTGATCTTGCCCAGGGCGGCATCCGCGAACTCATCAAATTGGAGATGAATCTGCTTGGTGACCATCGAGCAGGAATTTAAACGCGTCGTCTCGGAAAAACAGTGGGGTACGCGCATTGACCAGTATCTCATCATTTCCG
This sequence comes from Caldifarciminota bacterium, assembly GCA_965648775.1. Taxonomy (GTDB): domain Bacteria; phylum Hydrothermota; class Tepidihabitantia; order SM23-42; family JAOAFX01; genus CBFGIH01. The sequence continues at coordinate 4,809 of CBFGIH010000057.1, forward strand.
GTCTTGGTTTATCCCGCAATCTGATCCAAAAAATGATCCGGGACGGCCGGGTCCTGGTCAATGACCAGCCCGTCAAACCCGCCTACCGGGTCAAGGAAAACGATCTGGTGCTGGTCCGCCGGGAAGTTAAAAGCGGGCCGGAAATCAAACCGGAAAAAATTCCACTGGATATTGTTTATGAGGATAACGACCTCATCGTCCTGAACAAACCCGCCGGCATCATTGTGCATCCGGCGCGGGGCAACATGGAACACACCCTGGTCAACGCGGTGCTATATCATTGCGGTCGCCTGCCGAGCCTGAACGATGCGGTCCGACCCGGTGTCCTGCATCGCCTGGATAAAGAAACCACCGGACTGATAATCTTTGCCAAGACCGACGAGGCGCTGAGCCAGCTGGGCACCATGATCGCCCAGCGGCGCATCCAGAAACGCTATGAAGCCGTCTGCTGGGGCTTCCCGGGCCTGCACGCAGGTATGATCGAAGCGCCCATCGGCCGCAGCGGTCTGGACCGTACCAAAATGACCGTCACCCCCCTGTCAAGTAAACAGGCGGCAACCCGGTTCCAGGTCCTCGAAAAATTCCCGATCGCGTCG
>CBFGIH010000057.1:5414-8006 GCA_965648775.1 Caldifarciminota bacterium
TCTCAAGGTCTGGCTGATCACCGGCCGCACTCACCAGATACGCGTTCACTTAAAACACATCGGCTGCCCCGTGGTTGGAGATTATGATTACGACGGCCGTAATCCCGCCGTGATCAAAAAAAGCGAATTTCTACCTCATTTCAAAAAAATTATTGAGTTGATCGACCGCCAGGCCCTGCACGCCGCCGAACTGGAATTTGATCATCCGCGGTCCGGAAAACGGCTCCAGTTATCCGCGCCCCTGCCCGAAGATATGAAAGCGGTGCTGGAATACCTGCGGAAGAACTTTCCCGGTAAAAATTCATGAACGGCGTTTATCTGCGCCTCTGGCTCAATGAGGTCCGGCGGTTGCTGGAAAATCAAACGATTAATAATGTCACCGGCGCGGACCGGCTGATTCAAATCCGCCTGCTGCACAAAAGTCTTTTCGTTTCCCTTTATCCCGCCGTTCCCGCGGTGTATGTCGCCGCGTCCCAAAACGCGGGGACGCCGCTGAAAAACTGGGCCGACGATCTTCGGAGTTTTGTTATCCGCGTCGTGGAACAATCCCGGTGGGAACCGGTTTTTACACTAAGGCTGGAACGAAAAGGAAACACCGGTGTGGAAACAGCCCGGCTCATGATCGTCCTGCACGCACCCGCGCCCAACCTGGTGTTCATGGCGGACACAACCCGGCGGCTTTACCCCCGCCTCCTTACCACTCAGGTCAAGCAGCCGCTGGAAGAATTGAGCGCCGAAGCGTTAACCGGTCCGGATTGCGCCGCCGAGCTGGTTCGCCGCTACGACGGCCTGGACCGGAACCTGGCCGCCGAGTTAACGCCGGCGCGCCTGGCTCGGCTTAAAAGTATTCTGAGCGGAGCCGAGTTCCACCCGCGGCTCGTTTCCTGCGCGCCGATGCGCTTCAGCGTTTTTGCCGGCGATTACCTTCGTGAATACAAATCTTTCAACGCCCTATTCCAGGATGCCGTCGAATTGTTTTTGCGTGAACGGCAGGAGGCAGCCGCGGCCGAGGAAAAAAAATTTCGCTTGCAAAAACTGCGCCGGACCCTGGGAAAATTGAAAAGCGAGATAAACGATCAAAAACACCTTGAAGAAATAAAAATTATGGGTGAATTGCTTCTGGCTAATCTAAAAGCGGTCGGAAAAGATCAAAGCCAGGTGACCCTTTTTAATCCTTACACCCAGCAGGAAATTTCCATCCGCCTTAATCCCGCGCTGACACCGCCGCAAAACGCGCAGGCCTATTTTAAAGAATACAAGCGCCGGAAACGAAGTCAACCGAGGATCCAACAAAGAATCCAGATCATCGAAGAGCAGATTTCCCAGATCGAGCGGTCCGCTCTGACCGAACCATCTAAAACGCCGCCTGCGCCCTTAAAACGTCCCCGGCCGCGCGCGGCGCCGTGGCGGCAATTCACTCTCGGCTCGGGTTCAATCGTGCTGGTAGGTAAGAGTGCCCGCGGCAATGACGAACTAACTTTTTCGGCCGCACGACCCAATGACTATTTCTTCCATGCCCGCGGCGTTGAGGGCGCGCACACCTTGCTTAAAACCCATTTGCCCCGTGGACAAAAACCGAGCCATGAAGACATTAATGCTGCGGCTGCGATCGCAGCCTATTACAGCAAGGCGCGCAACCAGAAAAAAGTCCCGGTGTCTTACATGGCCCGCAAATACATCAAGAAAAATAAAAAGGGCAAACCGGGCAGCGTGATCCTGATGCGCGAGGAAGTCGTCTTCGTCGACCCGGCATTGCCCGAAATCAACCGTTGATCCTGGTGGGCTGGTCTGCTAACTGTTGACACAGTTTTAATCGCTCGTATAATTCTCCATGAAGAACAAGGAGATCGCTGCCATCTTCAACGAGATCGCGGACGCCCTGGAGTTCAAGGGCGAGAACCTGTTCAAGGTCCTGGCCTACCGCAAGGCGGCCCGCGTACTCGACGAGCTGGTCGAGGACGTCGCTGACCTCGACCGGACCGGCAAGCTCCAGGATTTACCCGGCATCGGTAAGTCGATCGCCGAGCATATCGCCGAGTTTTTAAAGACGGGAAGGATGATGAAGCATGAGGAGGCGACCAAGGGCATCCCCCCGTCGCTGCTCGAACTCCTCAATATCCAGTATATCGGGCCTAAGACCCTGGGGCTGGCGCATAAGAAACTGGGCGTAAAAACCATCGCCGATATGAAGAAAGCCATAAAAGACGGCCGGCTCGCCGGCCTCCCCATGATGGGCAAGAAGAAAGCCGCCAATATCTTAAAAGGTATCGAGATCTACCAGCGGAGCCGGGAACGGTTGGCGATCAACATCGCCGAGGAAACCGCGTCTCGGATTGTGGCGTACTTGAAGAAAAACGCCGCCGTGACGGACATCGAACCGGCCGGCTCCCTGCGCCGCTGGCGGGAGACGATCGGCGATATTGATATCCTGGCGACCGGTAAGGACAGCAAAGCCATCATTGACGCGTTTACCAAGTACCCGGACGCCAGGAAGGTCGTAGCGCGCGGCGACACCAAGGGGTCCATCATCACCGCCGATGGTGTCCAGGTCGACGTCCGGATCGTTGAAAGGAGATCGTTCGGCGCCGCGCT
>CBFGIH010000058.1:0-2110 GCA_965648775.1 Caldifarciminota bacterium
GGCCCGAAGCGGTCCTGAAAGAAATCCAATGTCTGGCCGCCGCCGGCGTCAAAGATATAACCCTGCTGGGTCAGAATGTCAATGAATACCGCTGCGGACCGACCGGTTTTGTTGATCTCCTGCGCCAAACCCGGGACATCCCGGGAAATTTCCGGCTGCGCTTTCTCACCTCGCATCCCAAGGATTTTGATTACGGGCTGATCGCAGCGGTCCGGGAAGATAACCGCCTGTGCGAATGGTTTCATCTGCCCCTGCAGTCCGGCAGCGATCGGATTTTGAAGATGATGAATCGCCGATACACCCGGGATGATTATCGCCGAATCGCCGACGCCATCCGCGACTCCCTGCCAACGGCAGTGCTGACCACCGATCTCATCGTTGGTTTTCCCACGGAAACCGAGGAAGAATTCAGGGCCACGCTGGATTGCGTCGATGAACTGGAATTCACTTATGCCTACACCTACCGCTATTCACCCCGTGCCGGGACCGCGGCCAGCCGGCTGCCCGCATTGCCGGAGCCGGTGATTCTAAGCCGCCTGGCTGAGCTCATAAAACGCCAGCAGGCGGCCACCCAGCGTTGCCTGCGGCGCATGGTCGGGCAGGTATACGAGCTGCTCATTGAACGAGAAAATGCCGGTGGCGTGCTGGGCCGGACCCGCGGCGGGGTGCCGGTCGCGGTTAAGGAAAAGCGGACGCCGGGTGAATTTTGCCCCGTGCGGATTTTGAATCTTTCGGGTCGGACGCCGGTGGGCGAGATAGCCGGAGAGCAATTGGGTAAAGCGCCATGATGGCTTTGAATCTTTACCTCGACCAGACCCTGCTTAAACCGGAAACCACGGAGAAGGAAATCATCGCGTTTCTTGCCGAGGCGAAAAAATACCGCTTCCGTACCGCCTGCGTCAATCCTGGCTGGGTCAGCCGCGCCCGGCAAATGCTGGCGGGTGAAGTCGAAGTGTGCAGCGTGGTTGATTTTCCCCTTGGCGCCTCCTCGACCCGGGCGCGGGTTTATGCGGCCGAAGAAATCGTGCGCGCCGGCGGTGATGAGATTGACTTGGTGATGCGCCTCGGTCTTTTTAAAAGCGGCGCGTACGAAGATGTGCGCCGGGATATCGAAGCGGTGGTTAGAGCCGCCGCTGGTCGAATCGTAAAAGTCATCATCGAAACCTGTCTGTTAACCGACATGGAAAAGCAGATGGCCGCTCGGATGATCCAGGATGCGGGTGCGCATTTCGTTAAAACCTCAACCGGTTTTAACCGGGAAGGCGCCCGGCTCGAGGACGTGCGCTTACTGCGCGCCGCGGTTGGACCCGATTTCGGGGTCAAGGCCTCAGGCGGAATCCGGGATTTAGTTTCCTGCCGGAAGTTTATCGAAGCCGGCGCCACGCGCATCGGCACTTCCGCCGGAGTGCAAATAATGCAAGAAGCCGCAATTAACCCTTGACAGCAAACGTAATTTCCTTAAAATACTTTTAAGCACCGAGCTTAATAACAACCACCGGTGCAGGAGGATTTTATGCGGCGTTTGGGTTATTCACTGATATTTTTAATATTGCCGGTTCTTTTTTTCGCACAAATTAACCAGGACACAATTTATCTCTGGGACAATGATCGCGGCCAGAGCCGTCAGCTTTATCCCTGCGTTGGCGCCATTAACACGGGCGCTTTCATCGCCTGGCAGGATGGCCGAAGCGTAGATTATGATATCTGGCGGACCGCGCGCAACTGGACCAACCACCTCATGATGGCGGATAAGATGATCAGCCTTGATTCTTTTGGTCAGTACTGGCAAACCATGGTGGACGCGGAGGGAAATCCCAATACCCGGGTCGTGTACGCCTGGGAGGACTCGCTGTTCCGCGGTGCGGCTCAACCGCCCCGAATCATGGCTGCGATCCATAACGGCAATCCCCTTCAGGTCTATGCCGGCGCGACCCCGGGCAAGGCACCGTCGGTTGCCTGCTTGAACACCGGCGATTTTCTGGTCACCTACACATTGTTCTCACCGCCTGTTTCGGTTATCCGCAGCACCCGTTACAATTCGGCCGGCGCTAATCAGGGAACCTTTGTCGTCTGGAACGCGGATTCCTTGAAGCGCTGGCCGCCGGTCTCC
>CBFGIH010000058.1:2120-7986 GCA_965648775.1 Caldifarciminota bacterium
GGCTTACTGCGATTCCGGCATGGTTATTGTTTACGAGGACTCCACCACCACCAATCGGATTTCCGTTTACCTGCAGTATCGCAGCCGCACCGGCAATCTCATCGCCAACCGGATTAAAGTCACGCAACCGAGCAATCCCGGTGAGACCTTCAATGAATACGCACCGGCGGTCAGCGTCAACGCCAGCGGGTTTGGCGTGATCGTCTGGCAGGACGAGCGCAACGGCGCCGCCAACCCGGACATTTACTGCCGCACCTTTCAGCTGATACCCGGCAGCAGCACGATCACGCTAAACCCGGAACTGCCCGTGGCTTCGGTTTCCCTGCGCGACGAGCGGCCCCGGGTCACGGTCATGCCTGGCGGCGAATTTTTCACCGTCTGGCAGCAGTATCAAGGATCAGCCGCCCTGGGCTACAGCATCCGCGGCCGTCTTTATACCCAGGGTAATTTCCGGACCACCTTCACGATCAACACGCTTGACACTCTGAATCAAATCCTGCCGGACGTGGAATGCCGGAACTCCGATACCCTGTTTGTTGTCTGGCAAAGCAATGCGCGCAGTGCTTATGACGACATCTACGCGCGGAGTTTCTGCAAGATGCTGAGCCTTGATTACGGCATGTACGCGCTCTTGCCCGGCGATTCCCTGCTCACGCCGGACACGACCGGCGGCCGCAAGATCTGGTATTTTGACGATGAGAATTACGACAATCCCGCCACGCCGGCCTGGAACGAAGACCCGATCGACGAGCCGGATTCGGTCTTCATTGATCTGGATCTGGCCATGGAAGACCAACTGCAGGAACTCAATACCAACAACCAGTATTACATCATCAACGCCGACACGATTGAACGCCAGGGATATCCCAACCGCGCGTTCAACGATTATGACGCGGCGTTTATTGATCTCGGTTACCGGACGGAAATAGCCACGGCCGGGATGATTAATCCGACCGAACAGGCGACGCTGGTGAATTTCATCAATCCCACGGTGGGCAATGGCCGGCCCGCCCTGGTGGAAGGCAATGATTTTGGCAGTATGTACAACGGCACCGTCCTTTTTTCCCTGTTCCACGCTCAGTACGCGGGCGACGGCGCGCCCTGGACTTTTGGCAATATTGATACCCTCTACGGCCAGGCTCAGACCTACGCCTACGGCGAAACCCTTTTGTATGATTACGGTTCGGTGGCCGATAATTATCCGGATTCAATTCGGGCCTACAACAACGGCCGCCTGATCCTGATGGGCAGCGGTGCCAATGATCAATGGTCAACCGGCCGTGCCACCGGCTATGATAATGTCTGGAAGGACCGCAGCCAGGGCAACACCATTTATCATTCGTTCATGCTGGCCGGCATCACCAGCAACCATCATCCCCACACCTATGCCGAGTACTACCGCCGGATGATGGGTTTTTTAAAACTGCACTGCCAGCCCGAACCAATTACGACCCTCACCGCGGCTACTGGTGCCACAGAAGGCACGGTCGACATCGGCTGGCGTATCGCCCGCGACGACAGCGCCCTGGAACCGGCCAACAGCGGTTACGGTTTGAAGTTCAGTCGCGCCAAGATGACCAGCGAAGCGGCCTTCCGCGATTCTTCGGAAGAATATTATCAGCAGTGGAGCGCGTCCGGTCCGCCGGGAACCCAGGTCAACCGGACCCTGCTGGGGTTGCCGCCCATGGATACATTGGTTTTCGCGCTCAAGGTCAAGGACAATGAAGGACTCTGGAACGCGCTCGGCGCTGAACCCCGGGCCGTGGTGCAGGGCGATTCCCTGACGCCGCATACGGTCATGGTCGGCGACAATTTCGTCAAGGACTTCATGAATCGTTACGAACTCTTCGATGTGCGGCTCGGTGATTCCCTCTTCATGAGCTGGGATCGGGATAATTTTTATCTTGGGTTCGCCCGCTGTAAATTCAAGACCGACGGCGATTTGTTTGTGTATCTGGATACCCGCAGCGGCGGAGCGGACAGCACGGTCGGCTGGTCCGGAACCGCCGGCAAATCTCTATTCGGCAGCGGTTTTCGGCCGGACTTTGTCTTCATCCTCGATGACAGCGCCGTGATCGGGTACAAAAAATACGCCGCGGCCAAGGACGACCGGGGAGTCTGGGTTGACACGGTTTTCAACGGCCGCTGTTCTGCGGACAGCATCGTCAACAAATACCTGTACTCGGAGATCGCCATTCCCTTTTTGAACCTGCGTTATGACACGCTGACCGGATTCAAGGTCGTGGTGCTGGTCCAGAATGAGACGACCAACTCTATCTGGAATTCTTATCCGCCGACCAACCCCACCGGTGGCACCGGGTTGTTCATCCCGTATTATTATTTCGCCACCAATGGTCTGCGGTCAAACCTGGTGCCGAACCGGGGTTTGTCATATATCGGCATTGAAGAGCACAATGATCAAAACCGCCCGGTTTTTTCCATGACCATTGCTCCTAATCCCTTCTGCCGCCAGACCAATATCCGGATCACGATTCAGGATACACGAATCGGCCTGCCGGTAACCAAATCCGCGACTTTGTTGATCTACGATGCGGCCGGACGTATAATCAAGGACCTGTCGGTTGATCTTGAGTCATGCCTTATGAATCAGTCGTCAACCATATCCTGGGATGCCACTGACCAGGAAGGCCGCTCTCTGCCGGATGGCATTTATTTCTGTGCTCTGAAAAACGGCAATCAAACCAGGATAATAAAGGCGGTGTTCATTCATTAATTTACACAAAGAAGCATTTTGGTCGATTGGAAATCAGGGTTTGAAAGGTCCTGGAAAAAGATAAGTGGTTATGATAGCGTCTTGAGCAAGTGCTTTTTTTCGGGGCCTGAAAGTCCGCTCGTAAATTGCTTTAACAATATCCGGTATTTTTTACGATATTCCGCTTGTTTCTTCTTGTCCATAATATTGTTTTTTAACCATTGTAAAGCGAAAAAACCAGGGAAAAAGCCGGTTGTTTCCTGGGCCAATTGCCAGGCTGATATGTAAAAATCCTTTGCTTGCTCGGTCTGTCCGGTTTTAACGGCAATTACCGCGCTGATTAATCCGTTATATATCATCAATAATTTATCGCCCAGAGATTTACTCAGGGCGTTTGCTTTTTCCATGGTGATCTGACCAGCTTCAATGTTGTCCTGACCGACCAGATTCCAGGCCAGCCGGGCCGTGGCCCAGGCAAAAAGCCGTTTGTTGTTCGTCTGCCGGCAAAGTTGAAACAGCTCATCGGAAAGTGTTTTCACGGCCTGGCGGTTTTTCTGCTCAAAAAAATAATCAGCCTTGATATCAAGGGTCAGGGTCAGTATTTCTAAATCGCGGCGCGCCCGCGCCTTGGCTTCGATTTCTTCGATATGCTGTCTGATTTTTTCATAACCGTTGAGCCGGCGATTGAGCATGGCCAGCCCCAGTTGGCTGATGACCGCATTTCGGCGGTCGTTAATTTTTTCGTAGAGTTCGGCGCTTTGCTGGAATTCCTGGCGGCTCAGGGTCAATTCGCCCTGGTAGTAATAGTCCCAGGCCAGGGAGCGGCGGCTGATGGCTTCCTGAAGCGGATTATCGCATTGCCGGGCGGTTTTGATCGCCGTTAAATGCCTTTTCAGAGCCGCAGGCAGGTCGCCCTGAAACAAATGCACGTCCCCGATGTTGCTTTCCATGGCCGCGATTTGAGGCAGATCACCGATCGTCTGCGCCGCCGCTAATGACTGAGCAAATTTTTCCCGGGCCGGAACAAGGTTCCAGTCCAGCGCGTGAATCAATCCCAGATTGCCCAGCATCAATGCTGCCTGGCTTTGGTCGCCAATCTGAACGGCCGCGGCCAGCGCGTTTTCGAAACGCGGCGCCGCTGCCCGGATCTCACCCCGATCCAGCATGATCAGACCGAGATAGTGATCGCATTTTATCAGCCAATCCTTGTCGCCGAGTTCCTGAAAAACCGTCCTGGCTTTTTCCAGATTTTCCAGCGCCTCCTTTTCTTTGCCCTGATGGCGATAAATAATGCCCAGATTGTAATTGACGCGCGCCATGCCCTGTGGATTATTTTCCAATTCGTACAATTTGAAAACCGCGTGATAGTACTCTTGCGCTTTCTCCCACTGGCCCGTGTCCAGATAATAACTGCCGATGTTCTGCAGAGCTTTTGCCTGTAAAACGCGGTCGTTTAACGACGCTGCAATCGGTAAAGACCGCTGGAAATAGGCCAGGCCTCTTCGCGCCTGGCCCAGGGCAAGATAGACGATACCAAGATTGATCATCGCGTTGGCCTGGTGCCGCGGCGATTTGATTAACCGGCCGAGGCGCAGGGATTGATTGAGGTCGCGCCGTGCCCGTTCATGTTCGCCGAGGAGTTTCCTGATCCAGCCCAGGCGGTACAACGCCTCTACTTTCTGCGCCATTTCCTCCCGGGGCAGATCTTTTCGGCTGAGCAGGTCCAGCAGCTGCTCGAGAAAAGCCGCGGTTTCCTTGAGCGCGTATAACCGGTACGAACGGTCGGCCGCGGCCTTAAGATATTTGGTGCCGCGCGGAACATCGGCGGCGCGGCTGAAATGATAAGCCAGGGCTTCAATATCCGGTGCTTCCTGCCCGGCGCCGACTGATTCCAGGAGTAAGCCGGCGGAAAAATGCAGTTCCCGGCGCCGGGCTTTCAGCAGGGAACTGTAGACTGCTTCATGCGTGGTGGGCGCGGTGAATTCGTATTCATCGCTTTCCGGTCGGCGGGCGAGCAGGCCTTCGAAGTGGACCAGTCGTTCCAGCATTGGCCCCAGGCTGGCCGCATCCGATTTCATCAACGCCGTCAGGCTCGAAACCGAAAAATTCCGGCCAAGCACCGATGCGTACTGCAGCAGCCGGCGGCCGCTTTCGGGCAACCGGTCAATCTGATCAAGGATGACCGATGAAACCGACTCGGCGATTTCAATTTTATGCAGGCGGTCCGTGATCCGCACTTCATTCCGGACTCGGCGGATCGCGTCCTGATGGATCAGCAGTTTTACGATTTCGCCGATAAAAAGGGGATTGCCCTGCGACTTTTCATGAATGAGGGCGGTTAAATTTTCCGGCAAGCGCGTTGTCTTAAGGATGTGGCCTGCCAGGAGGCCGGTTTGCGGACGGTCGAGATTAGTCAGGATCAGGCCCTGAAAATTTTTATGGTCAATCCAGGGGAAATTGTAATCCGAGCGGTAGAGGCCGGCGATCATCATCCGGCCCGTAGCCGCGTGGTTGACCAGATGGTCGATGATTTCCAGACTGGAAGGATCAGACCACTGCAGGTCGTCAATCAGTAAGAGCACGGGCGCCTGTTCGGTTTGCAGGTGAAGAAAACGTATGACCGCGTGGATAATCCGTTTTTTCAGCACCGCCGGCGGCAGATGCTTCGTTTCCGGATAATCAAGATCCAGCAGCAAACCCAGATAGGGAAGAGTTTCCAGAAGAGAAGCATTTGATTTTTTTAAGGCCAGGCCAAGCCGCATTCTCTTTTCTTCGGCCGGGGCCGAGGTGGTGATGCCCAAATACTGATGGAGTATGGTGCGAAACAGCATCAGGGAGCGGTTGATTTCGTAGGGCAGACCGCGGCCGCTCAACACGCAAAACCCGCGCTGGCGCGCTTCTGATTCAATTTCCGCCGCCAGCCGCGTTTTGCCGGCGCCCGCATCACCCGTGATGCCCAGCAGAACAAAACGGCCGGCCTGCGCCTGCGCCAGGCCGGAACGCGCCTCCTTTTGTTCCGCTTCGCGGCCCACGTAAGGCAGGCGTCTGATTTCCGGCAGCCGATAATGTTCGCGGATGCCTTGCACCAGGTAGATGACAATCGGTTTTCGTTTGCCCTTGACCTTCACCGCCGGCCGGCGTTCGGCATCAACC
>CBFGIH010000059.1:0-7820 GCA_965648775.1 Caldifarciminota bacterium
CGCGGCCGCCTGATCACGAATTTAGTGGAAAAACCGGAGCATCCGAAGTCGAACCTGGCCCTGGTTGGTTTGTATTACTTTCAGGAAATTAGACAGCTGCGCGCGGCGATGGCCGAAGTCATGCGCCGGGGCATTAAAACCCGCGGCGAATACCAGTTGACCGACGGTCTGCGCCGCATGCTCCAGCGTGGCGTTGAGTTTCAATCTTACCGGATTGACCGCTGGTTTGACTGCGGAACCGCGGAAGCGTTGATTGAGACCAACCGGCATCTGTTGAAAAAGATGCATTACTGCCAGCGCCGGCCGCAGGTCATTGTCAATCCGCCAGTCTATATTCCGGATTCGGCCCGGATCGAAAATTCCATCATCGGCCCCAATGTCTCCGTGGGAGAGAAAGCCGTAATCCGTAACTCAATTCTCCGCGATTCAATCATCAACCATGAGGCGCTGGTTGAGAACGACCTCTTGATCAACTCGATCATCGGCGGCAAGGCAGCTGTGCGCGGGGCGTTCAAGAAAGTCAACGTGGGAGAATCTTCGGTTATCGAGCTGCCATGATCTGGGTGGCTTGGTTGGCGGCGGTGGATCTGAATCCGCCGGAGATGCAGGCGCTCATCAAACTCGGCCTCGATTTTTCCTACGTGGAAAATTTTGATAGCGCTGGTTATTACTTCCGCCAGGCGATTGAACGCGATCCCGATAATCCCGCCGGCTATTTTTTTCTGGGTGCCCTGATGCAACTGGAGATGATGGATGGCTGCCAGTACCGTAAAGAGAAAGAATACCTGGCGGTCATGAAACAGGGACTCCAGCGGGCGGAGAAGATTCTGGAGCAAGAAGACAACTGCTGGGCGGAATTTTACCGCGCTAACTACTACGTCTACCGTGCGGTTTACGAGGGCACGAAGCGCAATTACCTGGAAACCTTCAACTTGGGCATGAAAGGCGGTCGGCTGATGCAGTCCCTGTTGAAAAAGGACTCGACGTTTTACGATGCTTACCTGGCGGCCGGCACCTTTGAGTATTTCTGGGCGCGGGCGCAGCGATACCTGCCGATTTTGAAACTGGCCGGCGGCGATCACCGGGAAGCAATCCGCAAAATCCGTGTTGCCGCCCAGCGCAGTCTTTATTCGGGGCCCACGGCGGAAAATTCCCTGGCGTTTATCTTCACCGAGGAAGACGATTTCGTCGAAGCGGCCCGCTACGCTGACACTCTGCGGCTTCGTTATCCGGCCTCCAAGACCTTCCTGTGGAACAAGGCCAACCTCGTCTTCAAGCAGCGGCATTACGCCGAGGCGGCGGAATTGTACGGTGAACTTTTCCGGCGGTATGAACCGCTCGCCAATTATTCCAACCTGGCTCAGTGCAAGCTGCTGATGGGCACGTGCTATTATGAACTCGGTGACCGGGAAAAGGCCCGCCAGGCGTTCAAAGATGTGATCGCGTACAAGAAATACGGCAGCGATTACCCGTTGATCAAGGGCTATGTCCGCGAGGCCTATTCTTGGTTAAGCAAGGTCATGTGAGGCAATCGTTAAACGACTCTTTTGAAGATAAATAATTCCGCGGCGTCCGTGCATCCCGGCCCGACCGGGCCGATGATCCGGCTCTTGCTGATTTCCTATTACTGGCCGCCCTGCGGCGGACCGGGCGCCCTGCGGCCGGTCAAGTTTGCCAAATACCTGCCGAAATTCGGCGTGCAACCGACAATTTTGACCCGCCGGCCGATCGCCTATCATTCGCTGGATTATGAACTGGGTCGCGATGTTTCTGCGATCCGGGTCCTGGCCACCGAAACCCTGGATCCGGCGCGGATCGCGTACTGGCTGGGCATGCGCCGGTATCGACCGCGCGCCTGGGAACGGCCGTTCAAGCAAGCGCTCAATTTCCCGGACAATAAAATATTCTGGCTGCCTTTTGCCTGCGCCGCCGGCGTTCGTTGTGCCGGCGATGCGGTCATGGTGACCGCGCCGCCTTTCAGTTCCTTTCTGGCTGGTTACGTGATCAGCCGTCGACGCGGAATCCCGCTTCTGCTTGATTTCCGCGACGCCTGGCTCGAGTTTCCGTTCCTGCCGTACCGCGGCCGCGGACAGCGGCGGCTGGTTGCCGGTTGGGAGAAAAAAATGGTTGAAGCCGCGCAGGCGATTACCGTGGTGGATGAAGAACTGCAGCGCCTGCTCGCGCGGAAATACCCGTCCGCCGCTGCCAGGATTTCAGTTTTGCCCAACGGTTTTGACCCGGCGGATTTTACGGCCGTGGCCAAACCCGAACGTTTCACGATCGCTTATCTGGGAACAATCCGAGCCGAGCGCGATCCCGGCAATCTGCTGCGGGCAGTCAATGATTTGATCCGGGAAGGCCATATCCCCACCGGCGACATGGAAGTGGTTTTCATCGGGCAGGTGGAGGAAAAATACCAGCGGTTGATCCGGTCCTATTCGTTCACCCGGCTCACCGGGCATCTTTCGTACGGCACGGCGCTGCACCGGTTCAGCGCCGCTCACCTGGCGGTTTTAATAACTACTGGTGCTGATTTATTTTTTCCCAGCCGGCAGCTTGAATACCTGGCCTCGGGTCTGCCCATTCTCGTGGCGGGTGAATCGCGCGGCGTGCACCGCTTGGCCGAAGCCTTTGCCCTGGGTTATCCGGGCTGGATCCTCCCCCACAGTGATGTCCAAGGCATGAAAAGGCGGATTCTCGAAATCTACCGGCAGCATCACGCCGGTGAAGTCATCAGCGGCCAGACGCCGTTTGCGGAACTGACGCGCGAGAATATCGCTCAAAAACTGGCACAAATTGTGCGAACAGCGGTGACGGCCGGTTTCTGAAGTTTAGAACATATGAAAAGCAATGGTTTTTTCGATCAGACCGAACTGCCAGTCTACAGCCTCAAGGCCTTAACCGTCCGGATAATCTCCTCATCTTTCAGTTTTAATTCATCCAGTATCGTGTAACGCTCGGGTCTTAAGCGCTGCGCGTTGTGCACGACCCGGACAAAGACATCTCTGGTCAGACCCAGATAGCTGAGGCGTTGGGGAAAATCGATCTGCCGGTAAAATTTTCGAACCCGTTCCAGGTAGCGATTGCCCTGCAGGGCCATGGTAAACAGGCAGGCGATGCCGACCTGTTCGCCGTGCAGGTTGCGTGCCCAGGGCAGAAAGCGGTCCAGGCTGTGGCTTATTTTATGCTCGCTGCCGCTCGCCGGCTGGGAGGAACCGGCGATGCCCATGGCCAGTCCGCTCTGTGCCAGCCCTTCGGTCAGTTTGACCAGAAACTCACGATGCTTAATCCCCTGTTTGCCCAGATCAAGCAAAAGAACCGGGCCGGCTTCGGCCAGGGAAAGGGCATAATCGTTGACATAGCCAAATCCCCGCTGCTTGGCCAGGCGGGCATCAAACACGGCGGAAAGATTTGAAATTAAATCACCGATGCCCGCGCGCAGGTGGCGGATTGGCGCCCGTTGGACCACGCCGATGTCAACGATCACGCCCCAGGGCGGCCGGGTGAGATGGCTGATGGGGATGCCTTCGCGGCTTTTGATCACGGCCACCGGCGAAGCAATGCCGTCGTTGGACAGGATGGTCGGAAAACTCAGGAATTTAACCCGGCTCCAGCCCGCAGCCAGTTTGGCGACATCCAGGACCTTGCCGCCGCCGTAGCCGATGACCAGTTCGGCGCGGTGGCCGCGGATCCGCGTCGTAAATGATGCCACGGTTTTTTCCTCGCAGTTTTCCACGATGAATAAACGCACATTTATTTTTTGGCGGCGCAAGGTGCGGGCCAGGGCCGCGCCGCCGAGACGGCAGGTGACGGGATCGGCGAGAAAAATTATACGCCTGGGTAAAAACCTCTGGATGCGGAGGATGGCGAGGAAATACGGCGCCAGATTGACTCCGACTTCAAGAAACGCTGGCGCCCGGGAAGAGTGCGTTTCCCTCATGACTAAATCTTAACGATATTCAACCATTAGTCAACCCCGATTCAGGATAATCTTGACAAGCACCGGCTATTTACTATGCTTCAGAGATGCTGGCCGATGCCCTCATCCTGACGTCGATGCTTTTCACTTTTGGCTGGCAAGGCCTGGCGGCTGAGCAGTTCCTCGTTTATTATCCGGTCAGCAGCCGTGTTCCGGCTGAGTGGACCCTGGCGCTGCTTGAGCAATACCATCCCCACGCTGATCGGATCACCGGCCATCGGCCGGGACGGCTGTTCGTGGTGCTTGAAGATATCGGCGCGGAAGCAAACGGTTTCACGGATCCGTTAGCGCAATCTCTGCATCTTTTTACCCACGTGCCTTATCCGGATTTCCGCTTTGGCGCCGTCCGTTCGTGGTGGCGGACGCTTGCGGTCCACGAATACACGCATTTTTCCCATTTGACCAATGTCCGCGGACCAGTCAGGTATCTGCGTTATTTCTTGGGCCGCGCCTGGCTGCCGAACACGGTCAGCGCTCTTTATGTCTATGAGGGAATCACGGTCCTGACCGAATCATCCATCCTGCCCTACGAAGGCCGTCTGAACGACGGCTACTTTGACGCCTACGCGGATTGGTGCGGGACGCGTGGCCGCCTGCCCAGCCAGAATTACCTGGCGCATGTGCCGGAAAATTATCCGGACGGCCATCTGCCCTATCTGCTGGGGGGGTTGTTCATCGAGGACCTGACTGGTGGTTCGGCGCTGGCCCTGGCCGAAGCAGACACGAACCTGCGGCTGAGCCGTTATCTGACCCTGTACGGCGGCTGCAACCCGCTTAATATTCTGGGATATGATCAATCCGCAGTCCAGGTCTGGGGTCAGCCGCGGCATGCGCTTTACCAGCAATGGCGCAGCCGCAAGACCATCAATGCCCGCTACCGCCTGGTGCCGGGCCGGGAATTGATTGCGGGTTATGAACTTGTCCACCTCGCGGCCGCCGACTCGGGGCTTTATGTCTGCCGCCGGGTCAATCGTCCGCTTTCCTTTGATTACCGCCTCCGATACGAGGAACTGGTGTTCGTTTATCCGCAAGGCAGCAGCCGGTGTATCCTGAAAGGAAATTTTACTCAGCCGATCCGCTGTGACCAGGGGAACATTTATGTCGGCCTGAGCCGGCTGAAAAGCGGCTATGCCAATTATTCTTGGTGGGGCTACGGCCGCGAAACCACCATATATCAAATCGCCGGCGGCCGGAAGAAAAAAATTGTTAGCGGTCCGATCCGAACGTTTGCCGTGCATCAGGGCGATGTTTATTATGTCCGGGACCATGGCTTGAATGCCAGAATTTACGTGGGGGACCGCCTGGCCTGGATAGTCGACCGCATGGTCATTCAGGATCTGGTCGTGCGCGAAAACGGTGATTTGATCTTCATCGGCTACCAGGAAGGCGACGGCAACGATTTATACTGCTTGAGCCCCGGACAGCCGATGCGCCGCCTGACCAATCACGACTGTACTATCTCTGGTCTGACCATAGACCACGACCGTGCCTATTTTTCCGCCAACGAAGGCGGTCGCTGGCGACCCTACTGCTGCGATCTTGAAACCGGCGAACTATATCTTTTAAACTCGGACGACCTGGCCGTTTACCCGGTTTGTCTGGGTGACCGTCTGTATTACATAACGTTTGCCGGCGAAGCCGAGGCCGTGAAAGAAGTGCCTTATCAAGAACAACGAACGACCTGGGACCAGCGGTCAGAATCCATTCCGTATCCCAAGACCGCATCTTCTTCTGAACGGTCCGCGTGGGAAAACTTGAAGTCTCTTCTGTGGCCCGATGTTTCCCTGCCGTATTATCTGCCGGGAAACGATTCCCGGGCTGCCGCCATCGGCGGGCTCATCGTCGGCCACGACGCCCTGGGTCAGCACGAGTACTATCTTGCGGGCCAGCGTCAGTCAGACTGGGATATAGATGCGATGTGGCAGTACCACTTTCTACCGCCGGTTCAGTTAACCGTCCGCGCCAGCGATGACACGGCAAAAAGCGTGCTGATGATTGATTATCTTGCCCGGTACCGGGACAATGGATTATTGCGCCGCTTGACGTTCAGCCCGGCGGTTTATCCCGGTGCCAGGCTGATCGACGGCCGGATCAGTGGTTCCCTGCGCCCCGAAGCCCAAAGCGAACTGGACTGGTACATTCAGGCCCGATCCAGTTACTGTGGCAGCGCGGACCCGACATATCGGGCCGGTTTGATTGTTTACCAGCCCGTTGGTTTTGGCATCATCGTGCCGCAGGTGCAGGCGGGTTATGCTGAAAACCGTTTGACCGTTGGCTTCCCGTCGGGCGCGGAAGTTCAGGGCCGCTGGGGTTTGAAGGTCGGCATGCGGCTGACCATGCCTTGGGCCGCGCCAGCCTGGGGCCTGGATTTTCCCCACTTTTTTCTGGAGCGGATCTGGGGCTCAATTGAAGCCCAGACCGGCGCCGGTGCTGATAAGGCCGGAGACCTTGTCCACCGCCTGCACTACAACCTGCTGGGTTATGCCACTTTTCAACTCAGCGTTCTTAGCGGATTCTTAAAATCGCGTCTTTCTCTTGGCGCCGTCTACGATCCTGCTGCGGAAACAAGCCTGACGCCTTATTTCCGGCTGCAACTGGATATTTTATCCCTGCTCGATCATATGAACGAGCGGTCTCAGGCACAACTGCTCAATGAATTTCCCGATCCGCGCGGCCGGTGGAATTTTCTCCGCCATGAAGATTGAACAACTTTTTCGGCGCTACGCGCCCCTCATTCCTGATTTTCAGGATTTTTTAGCAAGCCTGCAGACGTCCCTCAAACCGACCTTTCGATTTAACCGCTTGAAAGCGCCGGCCGAGAAAACCGCGCGCCTTCTTCAGCCGATTCGCATCCAGTCCTTGCCTTATTACGCCGATGGTTTTACGGTGCTCGATCCCGTAGCCCTGGGCAATCATTTCACTCACCAGCTTGGCCTGATTTATGGCCAGGAAGCCGCGTCTATGATGCCGGTGCTCAGCCTGGGGCCCCAACCCGGCGAAATTGCCCTTGACCTGTGCGCGGCGCCCGGATCCAAGGCAACCCAGATTGCCCAGCTCATGAAAAACCAAGGTCTGCTTGTGGCCAATGAGGTCAATGCCCGGCGCCGGATTAGTTTGCTGCAAAATCTAAAACGCTGCGGCGTGATCAACGCCGTGGTTATTGGCCAGCGGGGAGAAAGGATCGGCCGCTGCCTGCCGGATTATTTTGACCGCGTGTTGATTGACGCACCGTGCTCGGCCGAGGGCACGATCAGGAAAAGCCGGGCGGTGCTGTACCACTGGGGTTTGCAAAACATCAAACGAATGGCCTGGATACAAAAAGCCCTGCTGATCTCCGGTTTTCAAGCCCTGAAACCGGGCGGTGTTTTGATTTATTCAACCTGCACGGTCGCGCCCGAGGAGAACGAAGGGGTGGTTGATTACCTGCTCAAAAAACAGCCGGCAGCGGATCTGCTCGAAATTGACCTGCCCGGCTTCCGCGTGCGCCGTGGCATCAGCAAGTGGGACGGTCAGGTTTTTGATGCCCGCGTGGAAAAATGCGGCCGCATTCTGCCGCAGGACAATGACACGGCGCCTTTCTTTCTCTGCCGGATCACCAAGCAGGGCGCCGCGGGCCCGGAACCAAGGCGGCCGCGGCGCATTGAGTTTAACCGCGAGGCGTTGCAAATGCTCAATCGTCAGTTTGGCATTGACCCGGCCGATCTTGAGGAACTCGCGGTTTTTTTTGATGGGGAGATGATCAACATCGCGACACCCGAGGCCTTTGCCTTTGACCAGATCAAAACACTGCGCCGAGGAATGGAATTGGGCTGCGTCTATGCGCACGAGATCAAACCGGATA
>CBFGIH010000060.1:0-7487 GCA_965648775.1 Caldifarciminota bacterium
AACACCGGCGGCATGGGCGCATATGCGCCCTACCCCACCAACCGCCGCGTCGAGAATATTATTGAACAGGTCATTATTCAACCAACGATCCTCGCCCTGCGGGACCATGGAATTGACTATAAGGGCATCCTGTACGCGGGACTAATTATTACGCCCTCCGGACCAAAGGTACTGGAATTCAACTGCCGCTTTGGCGATCCGGAAACGCAGGCCATCATGCCGCTCATTGAAAACGACCTGGTGGACCTGCTGCTGGCGGCGATTGACCACAAGATGTCCGAAATTCAGATCAAGATTAAAAACCTCTGGTCCATCTGCGTCTGCTTGACTTCCGCTGGTTATCCCGGCGACTACCGGACCGGTGAAATAATTCAGTTCAAGGAAAAAATTCCATCGGACACGATTGTTTTTCACGCCGGCACCAAGATGGACGACGGCAAGCTGGTAACGGCCGGCGGCCGGGTTCTCAACCTCGTGCACGCCGCGGAAAACTTAAAAGTCGCCAAACAACGCGTTTACGAGGAAATCAAGAAAATTCATTTCAATGGCATGTTCTACCGAAAGGACATCGGCAATTCGGGCATGAAGAAAATGAAGCGACGGCGACGGCGCTGAATCCAATCCTCAGCCCGCGGGGAGGAAAACGATGATCAAGAAAAAAGTGTGGCTTTTCATGGGGAGTGTTTCCGACGAAGAAACCATGGCCGCGGCGGAAGAAATTCTGCGCCGGGAGAAAATTTCTTATGAGAAATTCATTCTTTCCGCGCACCGCGAACCCGAAAAAATCCGGGCGCTAATCAAGCGCGCAGATTCGGCCAAAATCGGCGCCATCATTGCCGGCGCCGGCCTGGCCGCGCACCTGCCGGGATTCATTGCCGCCATGACTGAAATCCCGGTGCTGGGCGTGCCTCTGCCCGCCTCCACCCTGGGCGGCCTGGATTCCCTGCTGTCCATCGTCCAGATGCCCGGCGGCGTGCCCGTGGCAACCTTCGGCATCGGCAAACCCGGCGCCCGCAACGCCGCTTTATTTGCGGCGCGGTTGTGCCGACCGCGCTAATGCTGTTAACCATTGAAGATAAAGACACTTTTTACGCGACCCTGACCGACCAACTGCACCGGGGCAACATCCTGGGCTTAGCGACCGACACGGTTTATGGACTGGCCGTGGATGCCCAGAATCAAGCCGCCGTAGAAAAGTTAAACCGCCTGAAAGACCGCCAAGCCAAACCATACACTTTTTTTGTCAGCCGGAGCCAGCTTGACCGCTATGCTCAGCTCGCCAAGCCCAAGCTTATAGATTTTTTCATGCCGGGCCCCCTGACCGTCATTCTTAAAAAACAGGCCGGGGTGGAACTTCCGTTGGTTCAGGACCGTATCGGTATCCGGATTCCGCAAACCCCTTACCTCCTCCGGCTTCTCAATTCCTACCCCCGGCCCCTGGCGGTCACCAGCGCCAACCGCGCAGGCCAGCCGACCTGCAGCTCGCCGTACGAAATCATCGAGAATTTCACCGACGTCGAAGTGGTCGTGGATGGCGGCCGGCTCGAAGGGCCACCTTCCACCGTGCTCGATTTAACCGTCTCTCCGCCCGTGGTCCAGCGCAAGGGAAAAATCCCAATCCTGGAAATCGAGAAAGTGCACGGCCGCACGGTCCGGCTGGGAGGCGGCAACCAGTTCAATGTTCTCTTCGTTTGTACCGGCAACACCTGTCGCAGTCCCATGGCCATGGGCATTTTCCAAACCCTGGTCGATCCGAACCGGGTCGCGGTCCAATCCGCTGGCATCAGCACAACCGACGGCCTGCCGGCGGCGCCCCACGCGGTTGAAGCGGTCCGCCGCTTCGGCGGTTCCCTGGCAGCGCACCGCACCCGCGCACTTAAGCCCGAGCTGGTGCGCTGGGCTGACCTGATCCTGGTCATGGAGTACCGGCATTACGAATTCGTTCTGCAAAACGCGCCGGAAGCGGTCTCCCGAACTTTCCTGCTTAAGGAATACAAGCGGAACACGAAATACACCGAAGTGCGCGATCCCGTCGGCCAGGATCTGGAGGCATATCTCAGCTCGGTCGAGGACATGCTGCCGTCTTTGAAGTTTGTCGCGAAAGAAATCAGCAAAAGATTTAAATAACAAAATCTGACTTTATGAAGATCATCCTCGCCGGTTTTAACGTGGACACCGAAATCCTGAAGGACCGGGCGGGCCGGCGCCCGCATCCCGGCCTGACGCCGGAGACCATTTCGGCCGCCTACGCTCGCATCAGCCGCAGTCCCAAAACCGTTGAGGCCCTGCGCGCCGAAGCGCGGCAGGAAGTCGCGCGCGCCCGCGCCTCAAACCGCCGGATCATCTTTGAAATGGGTCACCATTCGGTCGCCGAGCACGCGGTTTTCAATTTTGACATCATCGGCATCTCACGTCGGGCGGTTGAAGAACTCGAAAATTACCGGCTTTGTTCCTATACAGAAAAATCGCAGCGGTACGTAACACTGCGCGGCGACTACCTCGTGCCGAAAGAGATAAAATCAACGCCGTTGGTCTCGGAATTCCGAACCCTGATTGCCAAACAGAACCGCATGTATCAGACCCTGCTCAAGGAACTGAAATCGCACCTGTGGACAACTGGTGGCCGCGACCCTGCTCTCCAGGAAAACGCCCGGCGGCTGGAAAACCTGGCCAAGGAAGACGCGCGTTATGTGCTGGCCCTGGCCACCCAAACGCAGCTGGGCGCAACGATCAACGCCCGGAACCTGGAACTGATGATTCGCCGGTTTGCCGGCCATGACCTTGACGAAATCCGCGTGCTGGGCCGCCGGTTCCACGAATTGGCGGGCCGGATCGCGCCCTCGGTCATTCTCTTTTACCGCGCCAATGATTATGACCAAAAAACTTATCCTGATCTGGGGCAATTTATCAAAAGATCGGGGTATCAGACGATCAGCGGGTACGGTGATCAGACCAGCAAAAATCCGAAACGCCGGTTGTTAAGGTTTGCGGACGACGAAGTCGTTTTAGTCGATCATACCTCGGCGATAGACGACAAAATCCTGGCCGCGCTGCTGTTTCGGACTGGCCGGGCGTCGTATCCTCAATGTCGACAAACGATCCGGCGCATGCCGCGGCACGCGAAAATTGAATTATTCAAGCAGGCCTGCCGTCATATGGAACTTTACGATGTCGCCCTGCGCGAATTCGAGTATGCCGACCTGACCTTTGTCCTGACGGTCTCTGCCGCCTGTTTTGGGCAGTTGAAACGGCACCGGCTGGCGACGATCGTCAGCCAGAATTACGATCCGGCACTCGGCGTTACCATTCCGGCATCGGTGCGTCAGATCGGCCAGGAAAAAAATTTCCTGGACCTGATCGGGCAAACCAACCAGCTTTACGAAAAAATTGAAAAGAAACTGCCGGGCGTCGGCAGTTATATTTTGACCAATGCTCACCGCAAACGGGTGTTGATGAAAACAAATCTCCGGGAACTTTATCATATATCGCGCCTGCGCGAGGACCCCACCGCGCAGTGGGATATCCGGTATCTGACGCAAAAAATGTGCTGCCTGGCCCGTAAAGCCGCGCCCATCGCCAGCCGGCTGCTCGCGGGCAAGACCGATTACCCGTCGGTCTATCGCGGGCTGTACGGACACGACCCCAAGATCACGGCCGTGCCGGAAATTAAATAAATCCCTAAACCAGCAGGGTGTCTGGCTCCTTGACGGGCAGTTCGTTGTTATTATACTATAATGGTGATATATTTATGGCCTCTTATCTTATTCAATATTAAACGACACCGGCCAATTCATTCTATAGTACAATATGAATATTTTTGGTGCCGATTCATTCGCTGTGTTCTATCAAGTCTTCCATTGTTAATCAGAATCTTGTGTAATGAAAAATAAAGGAGGAAAAATGAAACCGTTTGTAATCATTTTCATTTTCTTGATGGCCTTTTTCACCACTGGGGGTAGTGATGATTGGCACCATGGAATTTCAGGTGTTTGCTATCGGGGTAATCAACCAGATTCGACAAAAACCATGCCCTATACGAGTGTTCGTTGTACGCAAACTGATCAGGAAAACTACGATGAATGGATGGTAAGTGATTTTTTCGGTTATTACCATTTTGACGATCATCAATACCCTTACCTTCCTCAAGGGACGCATAATTATGATATGTACGGAAGAAAAGTCCTAACCGACACCACTTTTACATCGGATATTGTCAATGTGAAACATATGACTGATGAAGACACTAAGCATAATGTATACCTTGTCCACATAGCGGTACCGCCCCAAAAGGAATGAGGAAAGTGGCTATCGAGCCGTGGGGATGGTGAATTCCCTTCCTACGGCTCCTATCATAATTATGACGATATTCAGTTTATTACTGCTCCTGCTACCACCGAAAGGATATTATCCTGGTTGGCCAAGACAATACTACAGTCATTGTTCATCACCTGTATCCGGAGGAATCAGTTTCGTGGATTTAGATGGGGATCAACGGAAAGAAATCCTGTTTAATATCCGATATTCAAATAGCATGGACACGCTTTACGCGTTCCACCACACTGGGTCTCTTTTATGGACCTTTACTGATAATTCCTGGATGGAATATCCCGCATACCACGATATCAATGGCGATGGGGTGATTGAAACATACGTGTGTACCAACAGCGGCATCTGGGGTTTAAGTACCTTGGGAGAAATCCTTCACGGATTTCCGCGATATATATCAGGTAAAAAATTGGGTCCGACCATCGCCGACCTTAACAACGACGGTCGGGATGAAATTATCTTTATTTCTCAGTTAGATACGTATTGCACACTCTATGCGGTTGATGACACGGGCGGTTTCATCCCCGGCTGGCCCGTATTTAGACCTGGTCACTGGGCCCTCTATTCCCATCCCCTGGTCGCTGATATCGATCGTGACAATACCCTTGAAATAGTCGTCGCCGGTCTTGATTCATTATACGTTTTCAATCACGACGGATCGGTCCAACCCGGCTGGCCGGTCGGGATCAGACCGGATCCCGATTGGTGTCCGGGTCAAGGCGTGCTGGTCGATATCGACGAAGATGGCTTTATCGAAATAATTATCGCCAATTATCATCACATTGACTTGTGCGGCTATTTACACGTCTTCCGATACGACGGAGCGCATCAGCCTAACTGGCCAAAATTTTTCCCAGATTACTGCGACGTCGGCATGCCGCCGATGAATTTCATTGCCCTGGGGGATATCGACCAAGACCGAGCTACGGACATATACCTGCTAGGTCGCGCGTTTGATAAAAACGGTCATATCTTGCCAGGTTTCCCAATTTCTCGACTCTTTTCACCATATCATCCCCTAATCGCTAGCGTGGACTGCACTCCGGAGCCGGAGATTATCAGCGGCTGCGGATTGCTCGTTGAGAATCCCGGGGTTGCATATAAACAAGGTCGGATCGATTGTTATGGAAGCGATGGCAAGGCATCGGCGGGCTGGCCACAATTCGTGGATGGTGTAACCAATCTTGCTGACCACAACTTTGCCATTGACGATATCGATAACGATGGGTACAGTGAATTGGGATATATTACCTATCCGGGTCCGGAATATAACGATCGCGTCTTCGTCGGTATATATCGGTTATGGGGCGATCCGCGTGATATTGAGTGGGGAAGCGCATTCTTCGATCAGGAACGAACCGGCTTTTATCGTCGCCGATAATCGCGTATCATGGTTATATTTCTTTCACTCCTATCTTGGGTTCCGAACGGCATCCCCGTGTATGCGGGGGACAGCATGCAGAACGAACCATGCCTGGTCCAGTCCGGCGGTTATGCATTTGTCGCCTGGCAGGATCTACGTTCCGGTACTTTTGATATCTTTGTTCAAAAAATTGATAGTACGGGCATCTTGACCTGGCCTGCTTCGGGAGTAATCCTCTGTGGTGCTCCCGGCCATCAGATAAAACCTCAAGGATTCGTTTCTGAAGACGGTTCCGTTATATTTCTCTGGACCGATTTCCGTAACAGTGCAGATTTCGATCTCTATGCCCAGAAGATCGATGCGGATGGCAATCCCTGTTGGACGATTGATGGCAAGCCGGTAGCGGCATACTCCGGCAATCAATGCCATCCCGGATTGATAAGCGACGGAGAAAAAGGAATGATAGCGGTTTGGGAAGATGACCGATCAGGTGAAAAAGACATTTATGCACAGCGTCTGGATAGTGCGGGCAATATTTGTTGGACAAATGACGGACTTCCGGTTTGCCGCGCTCCTGGCGTGCAGTCTGCGCCCGGTGTAGTTGACTACGGTGATACAACATTCCTGATCTATTGGCTTGACAAGAGGTCAGGTGATTATCGTCTATACGGCCAACGACTCGACGGTTATGGCAACGCGTACTGGCCCATCAATGGCAGGCGGTTATTGAATTTCGAAACCCGTCAGATCAACAGCGCTGCCTGTAGAACGACTGATGGTAATATCGTATTAGCCTGGCAGGACACACGGGACGGGTACACAGACCTGTATACAACCAAGATTTCTTCAACCGGGAACCCGTTATGGGATAGTCTGGGAACGCCCGTATCCGCCGAATATTATTACCAGACGGAACACACGCTTGCGGCCGATACGGCCGGGGGGATCTTTATATCCTGGACCGACGAGCGAGATTATTTGTTGCAGATATACGCCCAGCACTTCGATTCCGACGGCAACGCCCTTTGGAATGACGGTGGAATGTGCATTTCCCAGCAGCACGATACTCATGAAAGCTCCAATATCCATACCGACGGGCTAAACGGCATAATCCTGGTTTGGAACCTCCATGGTTATTCATTGTACGCCCAGCACGTCGATGAAAACGGCGCATTTTTATGGGGGGCTATTGAGGTCCCCGTCTGCACCCTTGGAGGAATGCCATGGCGGGTAACGATCGCATCCGACGGCGCCAACGGTGCTTACTGCGCATGGTATTGGGAACGCTGGGGTATAGACCCAAAAGGTGATATATTCATGCAGCGGCTTACCCATGATTATTCAATTAATGATTCGCCGGTCAAGCAGCCTGCTCTAACATTACATGTATATCCCAATCCGACAAACGGATTGGTCCATATAACAACATCAGGCGGACCAATAAAAATGCATATTTATGATTGCACCGGCCGTTCCGTTTATAAATGTGAAAGCCATAATCTGGATCCAATATGGGTCGGATGCGATGCAAAAGGAAGGCCTGTTCCGGCGGGTGTTTATTTCATTAGGATTGAATGCGCTAAGTCGCCGCCGACCGTAAAAAAAGTAATATTAATCCGTTAATGACTGTATCCCGCAATAGTAGTATTTAGCGCAATTTAATCTTCAAGGATTTTATGAACGCCTTCGAGGCCGCCTGCTCGGCTTTTTTCTTGTTCTGGCCCCGGCCGCGCGCCCGCAAGCGGCGGTTGATATAAAGACAGAGCACAAAGGTCTTCTCATGGGCGGGACCGATTTC
>CBFGIH010000061.1:0-7423 GCA_965648775.1 Caldifarciminota bacterium
CAACGCCGTCATCCGGCCGCTTAACCATCTGGCCCGTAAAATCCGTCTGCAGATTGACTGGATCCCCCTGGATAAAAATGGTTTCATCGATCCGGATGACGTGAAGAAAAAACTTCGCCGGCCGACAAAACTGGTGATCATCAACCACGGTTCCAATGTCATCGGCACAATCCAGCCCATCTCGGAAATCGGCCGCCTCTGCCGTCAGGCCGGCGCGATTTTCGCGATCGACGCCGCCCAGACCGCCGGCGTCATCCCGATCGACCTGGAAAAGCAGCAGCTTGATATTATCGCGTTTACCGGCCACAAATCATTGCTCGGGCCAATGGGCATCGGCGGCATGTATATCCGGGAAAAAATCGCAATTACCGCCACGCGCTTCGGCGGTACCGGCATTCTTTCCGAATTAAAATATCAACCGGAAAAATTCCCCAATTACCTGGAAAGCGGTACGCCCAACATGGTCGGCGTGGCCGGACTCTTTGCTGCGCAGAACTACCTGGAAGAAAAGGGCATTGACCATATTTACCGCCATGAAATTAAACTCGCGAAAATGCTTCACGACGGTCTCGAACAAATAGATCGTGTCGTTTTGTACAATAAACCCGAGGAATCCAGGCATGTGGGCATGATTTCGTTCAATCTCAAAGGCATTAAACCCGGTGAACTCGGCAGCGTGCTGGCCGAAAAATATGGAATCTACTCGCGCCCCGGCTTGCATTGCGCACCCATGGTCCACCAGCATCTCGGTACCATGCCCGACGGCACTGTCCGCCTGGCCGTGGGACCGTTCAACACACAAAATGACATAAAACAAACGATTAACGCCGTGCAGGCGATAAGCAAAAAAATCAGATAAAAAAAACCGAGCACCGCATAAGTAACCGGAATATCATGACGGAGTAAAGCAACTTTTCTGATAGTTATATTTATCCGCGAGGATAGCTATTGGCTTATCAACTGCCCGGATTCCATTTTATGTTATGACGATAATGTCATGGAATACCGAAAGCAATAAGCGGTCAGGGATAAATTACTTCAATTCATCCTGCCGGTCATAGCACCAAGGATATAGGTTGTTTCGGACGGCGTTTTTCTTTTCGGACGGATCAGTAAAACGCAACTCAATTTTTAGCCCGGTGTATCTTGACAGAAAAACAATAACGCGATCAAACACTGGTTGATCGCCCCTGAAGTTTGAATTTCTTTACCTTCAAAGAAAAAAATTACCGCAGGCGGTACGGAACCTCCAGGTCGTGTTTTTCCAGCAGGATTTTATCTCCCAGCAATTTATCAGGTGCACCTTCGGCCGCGACACTTCCACGGTCAAGCAGGACTACGCGTTGACAGGTATCCAGTACAAGATCCAGGTCGTGAGTGGCAATAACCTTGGTCACGATCAAGCGGTTTAGCAGGTTAATCAAATCCCGGCGGTGGCGGGGATCGAGATTACTGGAGGGCTCATCCAGCACGAGGACTTCAGGATTCATGGACAAAACCGTGGCAATCGCGATCCTTTTTTTCTCGCCTAAACTTAAATGATGCGCCAGGCGTGAACCGGCGTATTCCATATCCACCTGCTGCAGCGCGTGGCGCACGCGCTTTTCAATTTCTACCCTGCATAAATCCATGTTCATGGGTCCATAGGCCACGTCCTCGCGCACGGTCGGCATAAAAAGCTGGTGATCCGGGTCCTGGAACACCAGGCCGACCTTGCTCCGGATAAATTTAAGGTTCGATTGATTAACTTCTTGACCCAGCACCCGAACGCTCTGTTGGTTGGTAAGAATACCATTTAAATGCAGCAGTAAAGTGGACTTGCCTGCGCCATTAGGACCGATCACCGCCAAGCTCTCTCCCTCGGCTACGTTCAGGGAAACCCGGTCCAGCGCCCGGGTCCCATCCGGATAACAGTAAGACAAATCCCTTATTTCAATGATATTAACCATGGGAAAAAGGCAACCACCTTATTGCCAGCAGGAGGATGGTCAGGATCAGCAGGAATAAACCATCCTTGAGCCCGAATCGGGTATAATCCCAGAGCCGCACCCGGCCGTCAAAACCCCGGCTCTGCATGGCCAGGTACACAGCTTCACCGCGTTCATAACTGCGGATAAAGAGATTGCCCAGAATGTTAGCCAGGGCGCGGTTGTGGAACCAGCGGGATCCACCAACCGTGCGCGAGGCCTTCGCCTGCCGCATGATTTCCAGTTCGTCCTCCAGAACAAAAACATAACGGTACATAAACGCCAGAATCATGACCATGATTATGGGACAGCCCATTTTTTGAAGGCCCTGCAGCAGGCGGGCATGCCTGGTGGTCGCGATCAGCACGAAGATCGAAACCGTGGTGAGCAAAGATTTGATTAAAACATTCCAGAATACGGTCAGGCCGTCATGGGTCAAAGTTAATTTTATGACGCCCAGGGAATAGCCGCCGATCACGCGCCCCCTTTTCACAAAGGGAATGAACGCCGCAACCAGTAAGATAAATGGCAATAAGGTTAGCACGCGCTGACCCACCACGATTAGCGGAATACGTGACAAAAAGATTAAAATGCCGATCAAAACCGCATAGCCCGCAAACCGCAAAAAAGCATGCGGGCTGGTAAAAACGACGAAAAGAACGATCAGACCGACCGCCGCGATTTTCACACGGCCATCCAGTTTCTGCAAAAACCCTTCCTGTTCTGCGTAGGAATCAAGAAAGCGGTGGTGCATCGGGTTTCCTGTTTTTTGCAATTCGTCTTAACAGCAGGGCCGTGACCCAGCCCGCGGCGAAAACCAATAAGGTACCCAGTACGCCGGCGACCGCGGTCGCCAGACGTTCATTTTTTATACCGGGCATGAGATAATCAGGAACCGGTGATCTCAGTGCCGGTTTAACCTCGCTTTTTTCCAGAAAGCCCTTGTTCTCCGCCACCCGTTCCAGGCCGTCCGGCCAGGGAGAGGCGAAAGGTGATAATAAAAGCGCCAGCAGAACGGCTGCGAGCAAGAAGAAAAAAATATATCTTCTATCCATTATTACCTCCCTGGATCTCTGGTTGCAAAGCAAAGATTAAATCTGGTCTGGTCCGGGCGATGAACGCGACAACCAGGGTGGTGATGATGGCCTCGGCGACACCAATGAGGGCATGAACTGCAGCCATGGCGGGCAGAACGATCACCAGGGGCGAGGTGCCGGAAAAAGCCAGTTCCAGGGAACAGGCGATAGCAGCCAGCAGTACCGAGCACCAGGCAGCGATTGCCACCGCGGCCAAAAACCGCGGGCGGCCAAGAATTGATTTTACCAGCTGAAAAATATAATAGGAAAGAACCGTGCCGATCAAAGCCATGTTTAGAATATTGGCGCCCAGCGCTGTGAGTCCGCCATCCTGAAAAATCAGGCACTGCACCAGCAAAACCACGGCAATCACCACCGCGCCCGCGTAAGGCCCGAGCAAGACCGCCGCCAGGACGCCGCCCAGAAGATGACCGGACGTGCCGCCCATGACCGGGAAATTTAGCATCTGAGCGGCGAAAATAAACGCCGCCATGACGCCCATGAGCGGTACCATGCGCTCACGGACAATCTGGCCTGCTTTCCGCAGAGAGAAACCGATACCACCCGCAGAGATGATCCAGGCCGGCGCCCACGTCTGTGCGTTTAAAAAACCATCGGGGATGTGCACTTGACCCTCCTTTTAAAATTCTGTGTGAAAGCCAAAGGTTACAGTCTTTTCTTCAAAATCATAATCACTCGTGAAGCCGGCATCCATTGCCAGCCAATCCCGCAGCGCGTAATCTAATCCCAGGAGCCAGGCATTAAATCCATTTTTATCGCCGGTGGTCTCCATACCAAGGGATAGCCGGCTGGGAACTTCGTAAATCAGACTTAGACCATAAGTAATGGTCGACGGAGAAACCTCGGCACCGATATTTGCATTAAAAGAAAGATTATTCCAGGAACGCGATAAGATTCCGTTAAGGGCATAAGCATTATCCTCAAATCCGTAAGTCATGGATGCTGCAAACAAATCCGGTAAGAATGAGTATTTTAAACATAACTCCGCTGGTTGAAACCGGTTAGTTATCGCTTCTTGAATCAAAGCTGCATAACCGAAACCGATGCCAATAGCCATCTTTCCGGTCAACCCATGGGTGAGTCCCAGAGAAAACAAACCCTCTCCCTCCTGGTAATCAATGCCGCCCTCCAGTTCATAGCCACCCGCGGCCACGATGCCGGCATCATCAACTCGGAAAGGACGGGCCGCGAATAACGTAACCAGTCCGACGAAGAGCCACAAACCAACCACCTTTTGTTTCATTGCGCCTCCTTTTGGCACGAATTTATAAAAAGTAACACTATTATTTTTTTACGGCAGCCGCTTGCCGGTCGTGGTCATGGTTAATTTACCAACCTTGATCCCCTTGACGTGCAGGAGCCGGTCCGCGATGCTTTTAACCTCGCGGCCCCGGCCCCGGATCGCCAGGATCTCCAGGCAATTGTGTTCATCAAGATGAATGTGCATGGTGGAAATAACCTGCCGAAAAAAATGGTGCTGGATTTCCGTAAGTTTTTCATCCAGTTCATGCCGGCCATGGTGGTAAACCATGGTCACGGTCCCAACCACTTCGGCCTCGGGCAACTCCCATTCGTGCTCGGCCAGTCGTTCACGCACGAGATGGCGGATTGCTTCCGAGCGGTTGGGCCAGCCCAGACGTCGGATTAAATTATCAAATTCCGTCAGCAAATCCTGGTGCATGGAGACCCCGAAGCGAACGGCGCCCGGTTTTGTTTTCAGTGTTACTTTTTTATTTTTCATAACATCTTATGATACTCATATTTCCAGAATAGTCAAGGGGTATGATCGTTCCGAGCCGACTGGCTCTTGATTTTGCCTGACATTCCCGCTATACTGTCAGCATGGCTTTTTACGGAACCGGCTGGGTCGCGGTCCAGGACATCGGCGACTTCACCGCTCTCAGTGAACGACTCGCCCAGAAAGGAAAAACGGGCACCGAAACCCTGACCGACATTCTCCGTCATTTTTTTCAACATGCTGAAACTGAAATTGCCGCGCAGCAGGGCCGGATTTTCAAACTGGCCGGCGACGCCTTTTACGCGCTCTTGCCCGGGACGGTCGCCAAAAATGAAATTGTCCGGCTGGGGAATAAATTATTAAACCTGCCGGCGTTAAAACAGGCACACTTACGCTCCCGCTTCATCGCGGTCAAAGGCCCGATCGAGGCCGAATGGGTGGACCTGGATCTTCATAATCGCGACCTGGCTGTTTCCGGCCGGGCAATCTATGATTTATCCCTGATGGAAGAACGAACCCCGTCCGGCGCACAGCGGATCAGCGAAACCAGTCGTGAAAATATTCTAAATCGCTTGCCGCCCTTTCCCCCTCTGCCCCGAATCCCGCCGGGACAGCCGGCGCACCGTCCTCTCTATCTGATGTTTTTACAAGTCCCTTCCAATTTTACAATCCTGCGGGAATTGAGTGCTTATATAGATCATAACTGGCCGGCCCTGAAATTACTAAAATGGATACCCGGTGTCCGGAGCTTTCAGGGTTTACTGATCAGCGGCTTTCCTGAAGCCACGGGCAAGGAAGCGGAAACCGCTGTTCGTTTCTACTTTGCCCTGAAAAAGCATTTTCCGGAATTGACATTCCGGCTCGGTCTATCATCGGGCACGGTTTATGCCGGCGCCCTGGGTGGAAAGCATTATCGCGAATTTGCCGTTATCGGGGACCGGGTCAATGTCGCGGCCCGGTTAATGCAGGCGGCCGCGAACCAGACCATGTATTTTTCCGGCGAAATTAATCAATTTTTACGAGGCAAATTCAACATCAAAATGATCGGCGCGAGCCAGTTAAAAGGCAAATCCGAAAAAATTGAAATTGGTCAGCCGCTTGAGCAAATCGTTGATATTTTCACGCCTGATCTTTTTCCTCATCCATTGGTCGGCCGTAAATCAGAAATATCCCGGATCAAGCAGTTAATCCGGCAGCGCCGGAGCTGCTGTATCCTGGCCGAAGCGGGCATGGGCAAATCGCGGATTTTATACGAAATCATCGCTGGATTGGATCGCCGGCGTATCATGGTCATCGGCCTCACGCCACTTTGCCCGCCTTTAAAGTTCCTTCAGGAAATTTGCCGGCATTTTCCCGCCGGCGATTTTTCCGAACTGCGCAGCTATCTGGACGGCAAAATTAAACTGCCCGCCGAAAAGGTCGTGGAACACTTGCGACAGATGTTGATTTCCCGGCCGGGTTTAACCTTGGTCGTGGAAGACCTGCACTGGATTGATGAAGCTTCTCTTTTCTTCCTCAAGGCGTTGAAATCTCTGCCATTTTTATTCATCGCCTCCTCTCGACCCGGCCAGGAAGGTACATGGCAAGCGCTGCGGCTAACCGCCTTGCCCCTGGGGCCCCTGAATAAAACCGAATCCTTGAATCTCGCCACTGGGATTCTACAAGCACAGCCCGACCCGGCGCTGATGGCACTGTTGCTCGAAAAAAGCCGTGGCAATCCTTTCTATCTTGAGCAGATCATTTATGATCTTAAAGAACGACAGGCATTGGCCATCAACCACGGTCGGGCTTCGTTGGCCAGAGCGGTCGATACTTTACCGTTTGGCATTCACTCCATCATTCTTGCCCGTTTCAGCCGCTTTCCTGCGGATCAGCAGAGAATCCTTGAAATCGCGGCTTGTCTGGGCCGGGAATTCGAAGCCCGTATTATCAGCAAAATCGCCCATCATGACCCATCCCTGCTGAATCAGGGCATCCGCGAGGGCATCATAACGACCAGCGGCAACATATACCTTTTCAAGCACGCTCTTTTCCGGGAAGCGATTCTTGCTTCGATGCTGGAAGCCCGCCGACGCAGGTACGAAAAGGTCATCAGCCGGATTCTCATCGTGGAGAAAAAATCTGCCTATGAAATTGCCTGGCATTTAACGCGGGCCGGCCTGATTAAAAAAGCCGTGGTATACTGGACCCAGGCGTTTAATCACCTGTATGACCAAGGCCTTGAATCAGAAATTTCCAATCTGATCGAAACTTTACACGCGGACGCCAATCCCCGGGTCAGACCGATCGCCCAGTTCTTAAACGCTACCCACTTGATTTTATCTGCTGATTACTATGACGCGGAAACGATGCTAAAAAATCTTTCACGGAATCCCGATCTACGAAAGCAAACCTGGCTGCGTCTTTGCAACCTTTACGATTTCAGCGGCCGCTATCACCTCATGGCGCCGATCCTGCGCCGGTTAAAAAAATCAACCTTGATACCGGACGAAGCGATTGAATATCTGGAACTCAAGGGCATTTATCATGACATGACCAATGATAATGATAAAGCGTTAAACTGCTATCGCCGGACCCTAACCCTGGCTCACCGGCAGAAAAGCAAGAAAGCCATCATTGCC
>CBFGIH010000062.1:0-7419 GCA_965648775.1 Caldifarciminota bacterium
CCACCTTTTAAATAGATGTTGGTCTTGGCATGGCTCTTGAAGACATAGTTACCCAGACAGTATAGTTTAAAATACATGTCGATCTGGTCAAAATCGCTCATCGTGAACTGGAAGATCGGTTCCACCGATAACTTCGGACCAAGTCCGATGCGCGTCACCGCGATGTCGGTGACGGGTATCGTGAATTCACCCACATTTTCCCGCGATGGTGACCAACCCAGACCCATGCCAATGCGACCGTCCAGATTGACCGCTACACCCAGACTTAGCGCCAGGACTGCCACGAAAAGGATCTTTTTCATAACACTCTCCTTGTTTGGTGATTATAGCGCAGATTCTCGGATTTGTCAACCGGAAAAACGGTTGATTTAACCTCTTGACCAAAGGCCGAATTCTCCTATATTAATATAGCGATGACCACGCAGGGATTCGATATTCCCTGGGTGGTTTTGTTATTGTTCTGTTTCAGCGTCGATTGGACAAATTGCATTTCATGGTCGGGGACGAGGCTCTGGTTTGGCAAGTGACGGTATTGAAGTTAAGACAAGAGGAACTATCCTTTTTGTCTCCCTTATACGTCGAAGACGATCACGGCCTTGAAGCCGCTGTTTGATCCAGTGATCTCCAAATGGTGATATGTTGCGTTCTTGATTTCCATCTTGACCGTGTTGCGGACGGGATCGAACCGGCCTCCCTTTAATCGGGCTGAGAGGGCCAGGCCGTTCACCTTAACTTCGTAACGCTGCGGTATGAATCCGCGCACGGAGAACCGGTAGAGCAGTTCCCGGCACCAATCAAGCAGAAGATCCTCGCGAGTATCGGCGCGCAAGGAAAAAGAAGCAGTGCGGTTTGCTGGCACTGATCCGGTGATCATCGTTTCGAAGATCACCCGGCCCGCGTTTATGAAAAGTTCTTTCAGGGTTTTACCCCTGACTTCCACGGCCAGATCTGCCGTGTGATCGAGATAACGGTACGCTTCAGAGGGCTTCAATGTTCTGGCGGAAGTCATCCCAGCGATATCCGGTATCGGACGCGGTCTGCCGCAGCCGATGCAGCTGCTCGAACTGGTCAATAATGAAAGTGTAGGCCGTATTTTGTTCCGGAAGGTGCCGGTGCAGGATCGCCACGGATTTGAGCACGAACAACCAGCCGAGCAGTTCTTCAAAACGTTCCCGATTGAACCACCAGACGTTGTCATACTGGTTAACCCCCAGCAGCTGCCGGGTTTCATCGCCACCCAGCGTCAGCCGCAGCAGGGACGTGAAGTCCGTGTCCTGAGCCAGGGTATGGCTCAGGGTGATCATGATCCGAAGCAGGCGCACGGCCTTGGCCGCCTCTTTTTCATCCCAGCCCAGAGTGCTGAGGGTTTCTTCGATTACCCGGGAAAAAAGCCACTGATCAAACCATAGGGCGCTGACCTTGCCGTATTCCTGGCTGGTTTTCAACCGGCCCAGGCCCTGCAGTGCCAGCCAGATCCCGAGCATTTTCTTGCGTTTGTCCGCCGGCGCCATGCTTTTTATGTAATCCGAGGCGGCTTTGAGCCGCGGTTCGGGTTCGTAGATGATCTTATTCAGGTCGTAATTAATTATTTTCCAGTATTCGCCGAGAAGGTAGGTCAGGGGTTGAGCATCAGCCGTGGCCGCCGTGTATTTCTTGACCGCTTCATAAAGCGGCATGATCTGCAGGACGAACAGATCCGGATCCGCCAGGGCCAGGAGGCCGGGGAATGATTCTGGATTCATCAGCTGGCGGAAGGCCTGCAGGACCACGCTGTGGCGCATTTCCTGCCGCGCCTGTTCCAGATCGCGGGTTCCCTGGCCGTTCAGGAATGCCGCCAGCCGTTGATATTCGCCGGCCTCAGCCTGAGGCAGTTCCCGGAATTCGGTGAAAACATGATATTGGTAAGCGCTGAGCTTTACATACAATCCCTGCCTGGCGATTTCCGCGCCGGCGCGAAGATATATCAGGTTGGTTTTCAGATCGCGGAAGGAATAATAGGTGTCCGGACCGTTTTGGAGGCCCAGGCCTTCAGCAATAGAAGGCGCGGACGGTCCATCCTTTTTTACAACCGCGCGTTTTAACCAACCGCGCGCTTCTCGGTTTTGATTGTTAAAGATGACCAGCGCCCGTTCTTCAGCCCGACGGTTAGAATAGGCAAAGACATCGTCGTTGATCCGACCGGCAGCGTCATGGAGATCGTAAAAAAGAAAATTTTCGACTTCGCCAAAAAGCCGCCGTTTTTGCAGAAGGGGAAAAATTTCTTTTTCGTGACGCCGGATCAGATTTTGATCCGGCGCTTCTGGGTTGTAGGCGCGACCGTATTCCATGCCATATTTTTCCGTCAGGCCTTCGATCTGCCCGTGCCCGAATAAAGGCAGGCCCGGCAGGGTGACCATCATCATGACCACCCCGAAATACTTGTCACCGTTGCCGAAAAGCGTCCGGGCGCTTTGTTCATCCGGGTTAGACATGAAATTAACATAGCGCTTTAAAATTTCCGGATTGAATTCAAGGGTGTTGCGGATCAGGGCGCGGTATTTGCCATTTTCTTCATTCTTAAGCATGTTCATGAAAGCACTGTTATAAACCCGGTGCATGCCGAGGTTGCGAACGAAGAAACTTTCCAGCAGCCAGAAAGCCTCGGCGAGCAGAAGACAGTCAGGGGTCTCGCGGTTTACGCGGTCCACGACTTCGCGCCAGAATTCTTTCGGCATCAGGCGCAGGAACTGGCGCCGGGTCAGACCCTGCTCGCTGCGCGCCGGGATGTCGCCGCCGGTGCCCGGTTCGGGAAACCATAACCGCTGATAATGTTTTCTGGTCAGGACCATCGCCGCGTCCAGCCGGATAATGGGCGAAAGCCAGCAGACCTTGAGAATCTCTTGGATCACGGCCTCCCGCACCTCGGCTATGAGGAAATTTAGCTGAGCCGTGTCATTCCAGGGCATACCCGTGCCGTCATTGCCGTGGAAGATATAGCGGACCCGGCCGCTGGACCGGTCCAGGTGCTTGAACACGACGGCGGCGTCAGAGCGATCCCAGTAGCCGTCCTCCAGGTACACGCTCACGCGCGGGTCATGGGAAAGATCCGGGCCGTTGAACGAATAGCGGGAAAAGGGCGGCTGATCGGTCTGGATGAACCAGTCCGGGTGTTCAATGATCCAGCGCGAGACAAGGCCGGTGTGATTTGGCACCATGTCCACGGCGAGTCGGATGCGGTGCCGACGGCAGCGCTCGCGCAGGTTGTCAAACGCAGCCGAACCACCCAGCCGTTCCGCGACGGTGTAGTCGTAGATCGAATAGGCCGAGGCCAGGGCTTCCGGGTTGCCGCAGCGCTGCTTGATCATTTGGGAGGCGGGGCTTCGTTCCCAGATGCCGATCAACCACAGGGCGTTTATGCCCCACCGGGCCAGCCGGTCCAATTCTTCTTCCGGTATCTCATCAAGCCGGGAGACAGACCGCTGGTATTGCCGGGACAGCTGGTCAAGCCAGACATAGGTATGTTTGGCGATCATGACGACGCCGGGCATCCAGTCCGTATCCGGTGTGAACCGGATCTCATCGCTGGCCGGCAGTTCCGCCGCGCCGAAAACCGGCACCACGGTCGGTGCGGGCCCGGCGGGAACGCGGATGGTTTCTTCTTTGAGAACGTCAAGGCCGCGCAGAATTTTTTTGAGCAGCCGGCTCAGCCGGCTGCTGGACAGCAAGCCCTGCCAGTGCCCGCGGATGTATTCGAGCTGGCCGGAGAGAGAATAGGGCGCTGCCCGCATGGGCGCGCGCAGCAAGTCCAGCAGGTGCTGGCTTTCTGGTCCAAAAACCGGTTGAGTTTTTTGAAATTCTTCCAGCGCGATCAGGCCCGCGCGATACACCGGTCCCTGCGTGAGCAGACGATCGTCAAATAATTTTCGGAAAGGCTCGAACGCGGGATTCTCATTAGCCAGGGATAAAAGCAGCAGTTCTTCCATCGTTATATCTTGATTGGACTCCCTGCCGGTTTTACCTGCCAGGTAAGCGTGCAGGGACCGCCGGCCCTGAAAAACATCTACGGGTGGAAAAATATCAAGAAAGTCCACGAGCAGATTGTTCATCGGACGCTTGCCGATTCTTTCGGTCAGGAAACGGCGGGCTTGTTTCCAGAAGACCGGATTGATGGTCTCGCGGTAACGGGCCATGACCGCGTGCAGGATTTCGTCAATTAAAGCCATGGCGTTTAAATTCGCGGGCGAGATATACGTTTTTTCTTCGCGACGGTTAATGCGGTCGCAGAAATCGCGCACCGCCGCCAGATCGGCGAAGATCACGTTGCCGGTGCTCGAGTATAATTTACGGTCAAACCCGTAAAATTCCCGGCACGAGCGGGCAACATGAAATTCAAAAGGCACCGAACTATCCTCCGGACCGCTGTGGAGAAGGCACTTAAGCGGCCGGAAAAAGCGGGGATTAACCATTAATTTATGATTATAACAATATTGACCGCCGCGTCAAGGAAAGAAAAATATTACCCGCTGGTAATTGACACGGTCGATTACCCAATTATACTGGCTTTCATGGACTATGGCCGATGCCATCGAACTGCGGTCGTCATTTTCGTACTGATTTGCTGTTGGGCTTTCTCACGATTTTCGTGCCGCCGCGCTCGGATCGAACACGCGGCGCCGATCGCGTTCAAAAGCGAGGGTCGGTTGAGCGTGATCAAGAAAAATGGCCGCGACACGGTCATCACGATTGCCATCGAGATCGCGGACCGCGAAGAAGAGCGAATCCAGGGGCTGATGAACCGATATTTTCTTCCCGATACCGGTGGCATGCTGTTTGTGTTCGAAGCACCCCGCCAGCTCTCGTTCTGGATGAAAGACACTTACCTGCCGCTGGATATAATTTTCATTGACGACAACCAAAATATCATAGAAATCCGGGAAAACATGGCACCATTGAACACGATGCCGATTTGGTCGCGGTCGCCTGCCCGCTACGCGTTAGAAGTCAACGCCTGGTTCTGCCGTCAGCGCGGCATTAAAGAGGGGGACAAGATCTGCTGGTCGCGCAACCGCTGACTTTCGCTATTTTTTACGAAAAAAAAGTCGGCAAAAACAGTGCCCGTCCTTCATGACTTCATCCGTCAGGGTCGGGCACGGACAAAGGACATCTTTTGCTGGATCCAGGGGTTCGCTCTGCTTGCAGGGGCAGTAGTATTTCCCGTGCTCCAGGAAATTCATGGTCATCAGGCCGACGACTTTCGCGATCCGCTCGCCGTTGTTATTCAGCCGGTAACCATTTCGTTCGGCGATCTGCTCGATCCGCTTCAGATTTACTTCGTACGCCGGTGTGCCGAGCACGCTGTCCCACTCATTGGCCATTTTGGCTCCTTTCTTGGATCAACCATTGTGCTTGTCGCCGCCCCGCATTTGGACGTCCAGCTGGCGGCAGACGCTCTCCAGGACCTTGGCCGCTGCCGCGTCCGGATGAGCTTCCACGAACGGCTGGCCGTCGTCCGTTGACTCGACGATTCGTAGGTCCAGCGGGATCCGGCCCAGAAAGGGCAGCTTCAACTCCCCGGCGGAGCGCTCGCCGCCACCGGATTTAAAAACATCGATCTTCTTGCCGCAATGCGGACAGTCCAGGCCACTCATGTTCTCCAGGATCCCCAGGATCGGGACGGACAGCTGTCTGAGGAACCGGACGCATTTCCGGGAATCGAGCAGGGCGATGTCCTGGGGCGTGGTCACGATGACGGCGCCGGTCAGGTTGCGGATCATCTGGCAGATGGATAGCGGTTCGTCGCCGGTGCCGGGCGGCGAGTCGATGACCAGGTAGTCCAGTTCGCCCCAGTCCACCTCGGCCAGGAACTGCCGCAAGACGTTCATTTTCAGGGGACCGCGCCAGATGACGGGCAGGTCGGCATGCTCGAGCAGGGAGGCCATGGAAAAGGCCACCAGGCGGGGATTGATCCGGAACGGAGCGATGCCGCCCGCGTCCACCCGGGTCTCCCGGCCTTCGAACTTGAGCATCTTGGCGACGGAGGGGCCGTGGATGTCCGCGTCCAGCAGGCCCACCCGGGCGCCCAGCCGGGCTAGGCCGGCGGCGAGGTTGACCGCGACGAAACTCTTGCCGACGCCGCCCTTGTTGGACAGGACCAGGATCTTGGCCCTGATCCGCGCTAGGTTCCTGGCCATGAGCGCTTCCAGCCGGTCGATTTCGTTCTGCTTGTCTTCTTTCATCGCGCGCAGTCTCCTTTATCCGCGCAGGGCGGGTTATCGCAGCGTTCGTCCCGGCCGCAGCAGGTCCGGCCGCCCCGCCGGGTCCCGGATCCGTCGGCCATCCTGACGGATAGGCTGGACAGGATCCGCTCCAAATCCGGGCTGCCCCAATGCCGGCAGCGGATTTCCGCGTCGCCCTGGCCGACGCCGACCAGGAACTCGCTGGTCTTTTGACATGCCCGGCACCGGTATTCATGGATCGGCATTTTAATTTATTGGGCAAAAAATATTACCGGCTTTCATGTACACAACCGCGTTCAGGATGATCTTTCAATTCACCTTTAATAAAGGCGCTCAAGGCTTCATCAACATCAACTTCCTCGGTAATGAAAACCTCAATCGCAGCATTTTTAAGATCATCGTAGATCCTGCGGCCCATGCCATGAGATATAACAATCTGACAGTCTTTCAGCGCTTCCAGGATCGGCTGGTGACGGTCAAGGTTGCAATCTTCGCCGGCTAATCCACGAGCATGTCCCGTGAAAGTATTTTTACGGTATTGTTTAGTTTTTATTTCCCTGTTTTCAATTTCCGCAATCACAAAACCAAGAGACCGGCCAAAATGGGCGGAAATTACT
This sequence comes from Caldifarciminota bacterium, assembly GCA_965648775.1. Classification (GTDB taxonomy): domain Bacteria; phylum Hydrothermota; class Tepidihabitantia; order SM23-42; family JAOAFX01; genus CBFGIH01. The sequence goes on from CBFGIH010000062.1 coordinate 6,833, forward strand.
TTTCCATCATCTGAAGCAACCGCGATTTTCATTTTTCATCTCCTTTTGTTTCTTCAACATTGTTAAACGGTGCGTTCATGGGTTTGAATCTTCCCAGGCATCGGCCGCCCCGGTGACCACGGCCTCGATCTTCGGCGGCACGGTGGAGGTTCTGACTAAAGCAGGCCGGGCATTGCATGGGCCGGGGTGTACCATAAGGCACGGTCCAGGTGTGTTGACAATCAGAACAGCGAAAGATGCGCATAGTTAACATTTCCACATTACCTCCTTCAATTTTAAGCGCTTTGCCCTGAATTATGGCTTCGGCAATCTTTTTGTGAGCTGATTCTATAATCCGGCCGAAAGTCGGACGGGAGATATTCATACGCTGCGCCGCCTCTTCTTGATACATTCCTTCATAGTCAGCCAGACGGATTGCTTCCAGCTCATCCAGGGTCAACACAATTTCTTGAAGGGAGGCGAGCGGAATTCCCCGGGGTTTATAATAAACAATCCGGGGGGCGAATCTGATCCGTCGGCAGCAAAAAGGCCGGGCCATTTATAACCAACCCCGAGAAACCATACCTTATTATAAGCATATGCTCATA
>CBFGIH010000063.1:0-7373 GCA_965648775.1 Caldifarciminota bacterium
GTTTTAAATAAAATGATATCAGGAGAAGACAGAACGTGAGCCAGGGGAAGGAGACCAGATGATACCAATATTATTGGCGATTTTAACGCAGGCGCCCGATTCTCTCGCGCCCACCCGCATCGAACCGGGCGATGTTCTGGAAATAGTGGTTCTGGGTGAGGAAGACCTTTCCCGAACCCTGATGGTCATGCATAACGGCTTGATTTCCTTTCCGCTGGTGGGCGATGTCCACGTGGCCAATCTCACCACGGACGAAGCCGCGGAAGCATTGATTGAGAAATTGAAAAAATATTTCACGCACCCGGCCGTATCCGTGATTCTTAAAAGCCCGACCACGCCGCACGTGTCGGTTTTTGGCGAGGTGCTCAAGCCCGGCGCCGTGGAATATCAGCGGGGTTTGAAAGTGACCGATTACGTGGCCCTGGCCGGCGGTGCCACGTCCCGGGCAAACCAGCGCCGCGTTAAGGTGGTCCGGTTCGTGGACGGCCAGCCCGTCGTACAGACGGTTAACCTTGGAGCATTGATCAAAAAAGGCCGGCAGCAGAACAATTTCGTGCTCAAGTCCGGCGACTGGATTTTCGTGCCTTCAAAATTCATGATCAACTGGACCGTCCTGCTGCAGGCCGCGACCCTGGCGGTTTCCCTGGTTAATCTCTACCTCGTGCTTAACAAGGATTAAGGAACCAAATGAACAACCAAGATCAAATCAATCAACGGCCGGCGCCGGCCAACCATTTCTCCGACCTGGAAGAAGAATCAACCCTGTCCCTCCTTGATCTGGCGCGCATTTTTCTGCGCCGCCGCGAGTTATTCCTGATCGCGGCCGTGCCGGTATTCCTGGGCATTTTGATTTTCCGGTTGGCGCGGCCCTACACGCCTCAGTATCTGGCTTCGTTTGACATCGGCGTGTCCAATGAACGGCCCGTGGAGGGATTTTTCAGCCAGAACCTGGAAGCACCGACCATGCAGATCGGCTCGGTGACCAAGCGGGTCATTGCCAATCTTTTAAGCGTCAACATCGCCCGCAAGATCGTGGACACGCTGGCCCTGGCCGTGCATGTCAAGAACATGAATTCTGATTTTCGGATCGAAGTGCGTTACGCCGCGGACCTGAACGAACCCGCCGGTCCCTTCCGGCTGAAATTAAAAGACCACGGTTATGCCGTTTATTCCAGCACCGGCGACCTTTTGACGGAAGCGCCGGACAGCGGTTACGCCGATCTTGGTTTTGCCCAGCTCCGGGTCATAGGCCTGAAACCGGTTTCTCCGAATAAAATTTACACCGTGACCTTTTATCCGGCCGGCACCACGGCCCTGGCCCTGCGCAATTCGCTGGCAGTCAAAGTGCTGGAGGCAGACAAGGTGGACAAGGGCGCTGCCGCCACGGGCATTCCTTATTCGGGCGAGGGCGCGGCCAAGACCCTGGTCAGCGCCAAGACCATCTATCCCGGCATGAACCTGCTGGGCGTGCTCCGGATCAATGTTTACTGGGGATCGCCGGAACAGGCCCTGCGCATCGCGCAGGCCCTCGCTGATCTCATCATCCGCGAGGACATCTCGGAAAAATCCCAGCAATATATCCAGTCGCGCCACTTCATCGAATCCCAGCTCACCCTCTATCAGCAGAAACTCACCGAACTCGAGGACCGGATCAAATCTTTCAAGGAACAGAAAAAAATTGCCAATCTCAACGCTTCAACCCAGGCCCTGATCACCCAGATTTCCACGATTGAATCGCGCAAGAGCCAGATTCAGATTGAAGAGACGATTCTGCGCAACCTGAATGCTTATCTTAATCAGCAGGACGGCACCCTCGATTCCACGCTCAATTTCGCGCCGGCCCTGCTGTCGGACCAGGTCCTGCAGAATCTCTACGCCCAGCTGCTGCAGACCGAAGCTGATCTCCGCGGCAAGCTCAAGGAATATTCAGCCACGCACCCGCGGGTGCAGGAGATCCAGGCCAAACTCGGCGGCCTGAAAGACCAGATGAAAGAAGAGATCAGCCGCCGTCTGACCACGATCAAGACCGAGATCCAGAGCGTGGACAACCAGATTGCGAATCTGCAGGTCAAGCTGGAAAACGTGCCCGCGGACGAAGTCCAGCTGGTGCGGCTGGAACGTGACCGGGAGACCGCGGAAAAGCTGTACACCTTTTTCTCCCAGAAACTCGAAGAAACGCGGGTCCAGGAAGCCGGCGTGACATCGGATCTGAAGCTGATCAACCCGCCCCTGCTGGTCAAGCACCCGGTCAATTCGCGCGGCCGGCTCACCGGCCTGGTCCTGGCCCTGGTTTTTGGCCTCCTGGCAGGCGCTGCCGTGGTCTTTGTCGCCGAATACGTGGACAACACGGTCAAGGAACCGGATGTGATCAAAACCCGGCTGGGCCTGCCGATCTTTGCCTCCATTCCGGACCTGGCAGAGGAGAAAGCATCGGTTTTCCTGGAACCGCTGATGGCACGGCTCAAGCGCCGGCAGCACGAGGAACCGGTCCTGCGCGTGGTGGGCGATGATATTTCCTCGCCGGAATTCGAGGCGTTCCGCAAACTCGCCATCAATATTGAATTCGCGCATCCGGAAAAACGATACCAGGTCCTGTACGTTGCTTCGGCCGGTCCCGAAGAAGGCAAGACCTTCCTGGCGCTCAACCTGGCAGTGGTCCTCACCTATACGGGCAAGAAAGTGGTGGTGATTGACACCGATTTCCGGAAAAAACGCGGCCACCTGACCGATGTCACGCGCGCCCGCAAAGAGCTGGGCATATTTGACGTGCTCGAAGGACGCGCGTCGATTACCGACACGATCATTGACTTTGATCCGCGGGAACCGGAAAACAACCGCGGTGCAAACCATAAAAAAGATAAAACGTCCTCGACCCTGGCGGTCATGCCCATCGGCGCCGTGCCGCCCAACCCGTTTATTTTCCTGGAGTCGGCCCGGATGAAAGCAGTGATTGACGAACTCCGCGCTGCCTATGACTACGTGATCATTGACGGCCTGCCGGTGCTGCTCTTCGCCGATGCCACTTACCTTGCTTCATACTGCGACGGCGTGCTGCTGGCCGCCCGCTACGCGAAGACGAATCTCCGGCAGCTGGAGGAATCGCGGGACATCCTTGCTGCTTCCCAGTCTGACTTGATCGGCGTGGTGATGAACGCCGTGCCCCGCACGGTCGGGTCTTATTATTACCAGCATTATTACCGGTACTACTCCAAGTATTACCGGAAAGATCAGGGTGCCGGATGAAAAAAATCGAGACCAGGACTATCAACCTCACCTATCAGAATCTACTCGAGAACGCGCCGGCGGTGATCTACATCGCGGTCATGGACGAAAACCGCAGTTTTCTGTTTGTCGGGCCGCAGATCGAGGTCTACACGGGGTTTAAGGCCGAGGATTTTCGCGCCGAACCTTCGCTCTGGATCAAGCAGATGCACAGTGACGACCGCGAGCGGGTTCTGGCGGATTTCCGCTACGCCTGGGAAAAGAAAAAACCGCTCAATCTCGAGTACCGTTTTATCCGGTCCGACAGCCGGGAGGTCTGGCTGAGAGACGAGGCGCGCGTCATCATGGACGAAAAAGGCAACGGCCTTTATTTTCAGGGCGTCCTGCTGGAAGTGACCGAGCGCAAGGGCCGCGAGACCGACTTGAAACAGGCGGTTTCGGAACTGGAAAAAATCATGGACCGACCCGCGGTTCAGCCTGAACTCAAACCCGATCCGGGCCGGGCCGCGGACGAATTCGACCGCGCCGACATCATTTTCGGCCTGGGTAAGGATTATTTCCGCTCCCTGGTCAACCAGCACTTTGATTTTCTGATCATCATCTCCCGGGAAGCGGACGTGGTTTACGCCGCTTCCACCACTGCTCATTTCATCGGCTACACGCCCGATGACCTGAAGAAACAAAAATTGTTTTCGTTCGTGCATCCGGAAGACACGTTGAAAGTTCTCGATCACCACAACCTGGCGATCAAGAACCCGGATCGGGTCCAGGATTTCGAGTTCCGGCTCCAGGGCAAGGACAATGTCTGGCACAGCCTGTCGGTCTCGCTCAAGGCGCTTGTCCGCGGTCCGGATGAAATTTACGTGGCTTATTCCTGTCATGACATCACCGAGCAGAAAAAGGTCGACACCGAACACCGGGTCCTTTCCACCGCGGTCAAGCAGCTGGCCAACGGCCTGGCGGTCACAGATACGGCCGGCGAGATCATTTTCGCGAACAACGCCTGGGCCATGGAGCACGGTTATACCTTGAACGAAATCATCGGCCGGAACATCGGCGCCTTCCACACCGAAGAGCAGGTGATTCAGGAAGTGACGCCATTCGTGGACAAACTGGTCAAAAACGGCGTGAACGCCGGCGAGTTGAACCATGTTTCCCGCGACGGCGTCGTGTTTCCAACTTTCACGACCGCGGTCGCGGTCCGCGATGCCCGCGGCCAGATAACCGGTTACGTTTACATCATCCGCAACATCACCGAAAACAAGGTCCTGGAAAAAAGATTCCAGGATAATTTCCAGCGTCTTCAGAAGACCCTCAAGGGTACGATCGAGGCCTTCTCCCTGATGGTGGAAATGCGCGATCCCTACACCTCCGGCCACCAGCAGCGCGTTTCCGAACTGGCGATCCGCATCGGCCTGGACATGCATCTGGACGAGGACGTGATTGAATCCATCCGGATCGCGAGCGCGATCCACGACATCGGCAAGATTTTCGTGCCGTCGGAAATTCTGAACAAGCCGGGACGGGTTGCGGACATTGAATTCACGATGATCAAGGCCCACGCCCAGTTTGGCTATGACATCTTAAAACCGATCATCTTCCCCTGGCCCCTGGCAAATATCGTTTATCAGCACCACGAGCGCATGGATGGCTCCGGCTATCCGAATAACCTGCGCGGCGGTGACATCATGCTGGAGGCGCGGATCCTTGCGGTCGCGGACGTGGTGGAAGCCATGAGTTCCTTTCGTCCCTACCGGCCGGCCCGCGGCATTGAAGCGGCCCTGGATGAAATCCGCCAGCACCGGACCAAATTGTATGACCCCGAAGTCGTGGACCGCTGCCTGGTGCTTTTTGAGAAAAAAGGATTCACCTTCGGCAACGGCGGCCCGGCCCGGTCCCAGGCATAGCGGCATGAGCCGAGCGGGAGAAGAACCAGCAAGTTGATTTCATGACCACCAAGGGAGGACTATGACCCCGGCCAGCCAGAAGGACGCGCAGCAGATTTACGGCGAAGCCATGGATGCAGCCCGGCAGGTCATGGACCTGACCCGCATCATGAAGCGCCGTGCCGCCAAGCAGATCGCGGAACCCATGGTGCGCAGTTCCAATTCGGTTTGCAATAATTTTCTCGTCGCCTGGCAAAACCGCGCTAATCCCCAGGTGTTTAAGGAAAAAATCGACGCGGCTCTGGCCGATGCCCGCTTAACCCGCGATCACCTGACGGCCCGCGCCGATGCCAATGAAATGCCGGTCGAAGCGACCCGGCGGGTAGTGGCAACTTATGATGCCCTGATCGCGCGGCTGACTTCGTTGATCACCGCCCCGCCGTCCGGAGCGGTTTGAACCAAAAGCATTTATGCTGTCCGCGCTGAAACTCCTCGAAGCCCAGAATATTTACACCACGGCCGTTAATGCCGCCATGAAAATTTTTGAACTCACCCATGCTTTGCCGCACCGCCATCAGGATGATATCGGCCGTCAGCTGATCGCGCATTCCGGCGCGGTCTGCGAAAATCTGCTCGTCGCCTGGCAAAACCGCGGCGACCGGGCGATTTTTTTGGAGCGCTTGAATCACGCTTCCATTGATGCCAGCAATGTCCAGCAGGCGTTGAACCACGCCGTGCAGGGACAGAACATTAAGCTTGACGATGCCCAGGTCCTGCTCCAAACCTATGACGGTTTGATTGACCGCATCGCGGGCATGCTCAGCGCTTACCTGGAATGATCGAAAGTTGTTCTGGTAATTGTCTGATTTTTCAAACGTCGTTTTGAAGAGATTTAACCGACCCCAAAGACCCAATAAACAATCTGGAAAAAGACGAAGGTAAAATTCGTCTTGTTTACCGGGTATCGGCCGGTTGCCGGCTCGACCTTTTTCATACCAGGAGGAGGTATCATGAAACGCGGGTTGTTGATTTTCAGTATTGCTTTGCTCGTTAACTGTGCGGCCGGTTTCCGCACTGACCTGCAGGAAGTCGGCGCCGTGTATGGTTTTGTCACCGACTCATCCTATGAACCGCTTGATTCAGCGCGCGTGGAAATTATCGGCGAAGGCGGATTTATCACCTACACGAATCAGGCTGGTTACTTCCTTTTATCGGACGTCATCACCGGCGATTACAGTCTGCTGGTGACCAAGCCCGGTTATGCCGGACAGACGATCGGCCTGACCGTGGAGCGCCATCGGAAAAAAGAAATCAATGTCTGCCTGGCCATGGAACCCTTGCAGCGGGGACAAATCAGCGGCCTGGTCGTGGATTACCTGACCAAGACGCCCCTGGTCGTGGATGTCATGATCATGGACCATAACCGCGCCGTGGCCACGGACGAGGATGGTCATTTTAATTTTGAAGACCTGGCACCGGGCAAATATCTTTTAAAATATCAGGCGCTTGATTATGTTGATGTTTATTCGGATGTCCAGGTCCTGCCCGGCCGGACAACCGAAATTGTGAAACCAATGCTGCGCAAGAACACGGTCATCACTTTGTACGGCGTTGAATTTGATTTTGGGAAATACACGCTCCGCCCTGAATCTTATCCCGTGCTTGATTCCGCCGCCGGCATTTTGAATAATTTCCCGGAGGTAGAGGTTGAGATTCAGGGTCACACGGACGCGATCGGTTCGGACGAGGCCAACCTGGTTCTTTCCCAGAAGCGCGCCGAGGCGGTCCGCCAGTATTTGATTGACGTGCACATGATTGAACCCGTGCGGCTGATCGCCCGTGGTTTCGGCGAATCCCGGCCGATCGCGGACAACAACACCGAAACGGGCCGCAGCCGAAACCGGCGGGTAGAGTTCGTCGTGGTGAAATGACCGGTATTGGTTCTGCGGATGTTTATGTCGTGGAAAAAGTCCGGAACAATGCCTTTGTCATCGGTGGTAAACCCGGGACCGAAGTGTACTGGACCGTGACCGGCAGCCGCAAAGACCCGTCGGCTCAGATCACGAAGACCCTTTTACCCGTGGAACAGTCCAAGACCGGCGCGTTGGCTGGCCGGTCCCTGGACGATGAATTCCTGTTCGCCACCAGACCGCAGCTCGAGCGCATGGGTCATGGCCAGGATTTCAAGTTCCGGCAAGCGTCAGCCGCAAAGCGTTATGAGGAAATGAAAAGGCAACTGGAGCCGGATAAATAAATTAATCAGCT
>CBFGIH010000064.1:0-7302 GCA_965648775.1 Caldifarciminota bacterium
GCCGATGCGCGGCGTCGAAATTGTTTATGCCGGGCTTGAAACCGGTAAAGGACTGGACGCGGCGCTGTCCGGAGTGGAAACGGTCGTTCACATCGCCGGTCAAACCATGGGCCGCGGTCAGCCTGATTTTTTCCGGACCAATGTTCTGGGCACCGAACGATTGATCGCCGCCATGCAGCGTCAAGGAGTCGAGAATATTATTTTTATCAGTTCCCAGGCTGCTGCGGGCATGACCCGGGCCTGCCCGGTAATGTCCGAGGAGATGCCCGCCCGACCGGTTTCCGCCTACGGTTGGTCAAAAAGAATCAGCGAGGAAAAGATCGAAGCCAGCTCCCTGAATTACACGATTCTCCGGCCGTCCGCGATCTATGGCCCGCATGAAAAAGAAATTTTAAAATACATACGTCTGATCCAACGTGGTTTTTGTCCGGTGACCGGCCGCGGCGAAAAGCGGCTCAATCTGCTTTATGTCCGCGATCTCACGGCTTTGATCCGCCGACTGATTGAACAAAGTCTTTATCACCGGCAGATCTATTTTGTCAGCGACGGCCACTGTTACACCTGGAACGATATTATCCGGACCATTGCCGGCCTCCTGGGCCGGCGCCGCTGGCTGAAGATAAACGTTCCCCGGTCGATAGGGCTTCTTTTCGGTGTTTTCAACGATGCGCTCCTGCCGGAAAAAAAACGGGTGATATCGAGAGATAAAATACGCGAAATGTCCTATGAAGCATGGCTGTGTTCGAACGAACGGGCATGCCGGGAACTGGGATTTACCCCCGCCTATGATTTGACCGCGGGCATGGCCGAGACCATTGCCTGGTACCGTCAGAACGGTTATCTCAACTGAAAGCCGGCCGGTTGATAATTAGCAGACATTCCGATGTTGGGAGCAGTCTGCCCGGCTTACCGGGTAGCAAAGCGGCGACAGAATTCGAAAAGGGTCCGGACGCCATGGCCGGTGGCGCCCTTGGGCTGGTAAAAATCTCCCCGATCCGAAAATTCCCGGCCGGCGATATCAATGTGCACCCAGCGGGCAGTTTTCACAAACGCTTTTAAAAACGAACCCGCGGTGATGGGTGAGGCATCACGGCCGGCAGAGTTCTTCACGATCGCCACCTCACTTTTAATTTTTTCATCATATTCCGGGAACAAGGGAAGCGGCCACATTCTTTCTCCGGCTACGGCCGCCGCCCTTAACACTTGGTCAATGGTGGTCTGGTCATTGCCCATTACCGCGGACGTGATGTCACCGAATGTAACCATTGAACCGCCGGTCAGGGTAGCGATATCCACGATCACCGGCGCACCTTTCTTTTCCGCATAACAAAGAGCATCCGCCAGGGTCATACGGCCTTCTGCGTCCGTGGAAATGATTTCGATGGTTTTGCCGTTCATGGCCGTGACAATGTCACCGGGCCGGGATGCCGTGCCGGATGGCATGTTTTCCACGGCGGGAATCAGCGCCATCATATTCAGTTCCACCGGGCAGCGGGCCAGGGCTATCATCGTGGCCGCGACAATGCCGCCACCGGACATGTCGCCCTTCATGCGGCTCATGCCTTCGGCGGCTTTGATTGATATACCGCCGCTGTCAAAAGTCACCGCCTTGCCGATCAGGCAGACGTTTGGTTTCTTGCGGCCCATGGTCAAAATAATGAAACGGGGTTCATTGCTGCTGCCCTGCGCGACGGACCAGAGTGCACCCATTTTTAGAGCCCGTATTTCCCGGGGCCCGTATGAATGGCAGGTTATGCGCCGGGTTAACCCCTGTTCAGCCAGCAGGCGGCGCAGGCGCTGTTCAAATTTTACCGGGGTTAAATGGTTAGCCGGTTCATTGCTCAAGTCGCGGGCTAAGTTCTGGGACTCGGCGAGAATGATCCCAAGTTCAATGCCCGATCGAATTGATTTGATTTTGCCCGCATCGCGTTCGCAGACCACCACGGTTGACGGCAAGACCGGTTTTTTTTCTTTGTATTCCTGAAACGAATATCGGGCCAGAATCATCCCTTCCGCCAGGGATTGGGCAGCCGCAGCAGGGTTCAGGCCGCCCAGGCCGGCGCCGTGCACAATGGTGCCGACCAGCCGGGCCTTCAGGGCCGCGGCCTGGTTGGCGGCCGCTGCGGACGCCTTGCGAATTTCATCGGTGCCCAAAGAGGCGGCTTTGCCCAGCCCGACAACAATGATTTTATCCGCCGCCAGTCGACCGAGGGAATGCATGACGAGCACTTCACCCAGGTGGCCGGTGATATCTCCCTTTTGAATCGCGCGGGTAATCGTGCCGGACAGGGCTTTATCCACCGCGGCCGTGGCCCCGTCTGGTTTCTTGACTCCTTCGAAAAGATTGACGATCAGGGCGTCGCCCTGGAAATCATCCACGGATTGAGCGGCAATTTTAAATTTCATGATTGCTCCTTTTTATGGCTCACGGTTTATTACTTCTCAGTTTATATAGATTTAATCCTCAGTCAAGCGATAACTCATCAGCCTTGACAGGTTACCGACGCCCGCTATAATAAAAGCATGCACGGCAAAGATGGGATTTTACCGGATTGGTTGGGCAGTGGCGAAGATCTTTTTGCCACGATTCAAATTATCCAGGGCAAGAATATCAGTATTGGTTTTCTGGAAGTTGACTATAATTTCAAATTCAGTGTTCAGTTTAATTACCCCGCGGTTTTGACCATCAAAACCATCAACCAGGAAATTGTTTGCGACACCATCGCTTTCCGGATTGATGCGGCGACGCTGGAAAGCAGGATGATTGAAGAAAATTTCGTGGCGCCGTCGGTGATCCATTCCCTGACCCACCAGGATTTGGTGTCTTTTTTCGCCGATATTGTTTTGAAAGATATCACCTTCGCACTTTTTCTCAATCAACATCCGCGCCGGTTTCGCGATCTCAGATTTTTCCCTTTGACCGAAAACCAGAAAATAGTTCTTAATGACCGTTTCGTATTCGAAATCATGGCGGTCCTGGATAAACAACGGATGGCGCAATCGCTCAGCGCGGATCCGGGTAAGCCCAGCGCGATGTAAACTAAACTGCTTTATTTCGTTATAAAAAACCGCCGATTCCAACCGGCAGTAATCCTCGGTGAAGGCAAATGACGGTTAAGGCCACCGTCGCGCATACTACTTAAGGAATGAATTTCTCCAAGGTGATTTATCGACAGCTTGGTAAATGCGGTTAGTATTCCAACTTTGAACGGGCTATGGCAACGGTCACGCCCATCGCCATGAAACCGGCTAAAAGAGCGGACCCGCCGTAACTGATAAAAGGCAGCGGCACGCCCGTGACCGGAATCAGACCCATGGTCATGGCGGTGTTAATCAGGGTTTGATATCCCAGCCAGCCGCAGACGCCGATGGCAAAGATGCTGGCGAATTTATTTTTTGCTTCGCGCGCCAGGTTAATTAAACGGGTCAGAAGGAGGGAATAAAGGGCAATGGTGATGATGATGCCGACCAGTCCGAATTCCTCACCGATGCAGGAAAAAATAAAGTCCGTGTGCCGCTCTGGCAGAAATTCGAATTTTTTTTGCGTACCCGAAAGAAATCCTTTGCCCAGGAGTTGTCCTGAGCCAATGGCGATTTTGGACTGGATAACCTGCCAGGACATGCCCTGTGGATCAAGCCACGGCGAGAGAAACGCGATTACCCGTTTCTGCTGGTAGCCGTGCAGAGAGTTCCAGACGAGCGGAGTCAGCAGACCGGCAATCGGATTGCTGATCAAGCCGTAGATCAGATCGCTCAGCCGTTTCCGGTAAAACAAAAACAAACCCAGCAGGAGGATGTAAGGTATCCAGATGAAAACGGAGAAACTGGCCACGGCGGATAAAAGGGGTGAAAAGAAAATGAATATCTTTACGCCGGACATGCCAGCCCAGTAGAGCATGATGATCAGGATCGGAAAGAAAATCTGGGCCGCGCCCATGTCCGGTTCAATGAACACGAGCGCAATCGGCACGGCGCAGATCAATAGAGGCACAAGCATGTCCACAAATCGTTCAAGACGTTTGCGTCCCGCCAGGTAGTTGGCCAGGAGTAAAACCGTGCCGAACTTGGCGATTTCGGACGGCTGGAAAGAAGCTGCGCCGAATCGAAACCAGCGCTTAGGATAGCCGTCACCGGCCAGCAAAACCAGGACTAAAAGACCGATGATACCGAGGTAGAAATAAGGGGAAAGATTAGCCCAGATCCGCGGGGAAATCAGAGAAAACACATACCCCACCGCAGCGGCGACCGCCAGCCAGCCCAATTGCTTAAAAAAATAACCGGTGCCGCCGGTGGAGTAAATCATGATCAGGCCAATGAGAGAAAGGCACAGGCAGGCGGCAATCAAGTAAGGATCAGTTCGACGCATGGTTTTCCGCGGCCGGGGTGGAATCGGACGGCGTCAGCGAGTTGAGGTAAGCGGCCATGATCCGGCCAGCGATGGGTGCGGCTACGCTGCCACCATGACCCGCGTTCTCAACCACGACGCAGACCAGTATTTCCGGATTGGCCACCGGTGCATAACCAACAAACAGAGAGTGATCTTCGCCGTGCGGATTCTGAGCAGTACCGGTCTTGCCCGCGGCCTCCACCGAGCTGATCCGGGCCAGGACACCTGTGCCGGAAGCAACCACGCCGATCAATCCTTGGGTTACCGCAGTAATGGCTTCGGGTTTTATGCCGGTGACGTTGAAGGTGGGCGCGGTGCCCGCAACTAAATGAGGCCGGGGGATTTTTCCCCGGCAGGCGAAGACCATGTAGGCACAGGCCAGTTGCAGGGGCGTGATCAGAATGTCTCCCTGGCCAATGCTGATATTGAGCAGGTGTCCTTCAGTCCAGCCCGGACCATAGCGGTCCGCCAGCCATTTTCGATCTGGCATCAAGCCACTTTGTTCTTCAGGCAAATCAATGCCGGTAAGACGTCCAAAACCAATTTTCTCACCGCATGCCGATATCGGGTCAATGCCGATCAAGCGGCCCAATTGATAAAAATAAACATCGCAGGAATTGATAATCGCAGGGATCAGGCTAAGCGAGCCGTGTTTAGTCCAGCAGCGGAAGGTGCGATTGCCCAGAAGGTAAAAACCGGGGCAGGGGTCAAAGAAGCGGTTTTCTTCAATGAGACCGGCATTGAGAGCGGCCAGCGCCACAAAGGGTTTGAAAGTAGAACCGGGCGGATAACCACTCATAATCACCCGGTTGTAAAGTGGCGCGCGTTCGGGGTCGTTTAGCGTTTGCCATTGTTCATGGCTGACCCCCCGGACAAATTGATTGGGATCAAAACCGGGTTTAGAATAAAGAACCAGAATTTCACCGGTGCGGGGAGAGAGGGCGGCGACCGCTGCTTTTTCGTACGGTTCAAGGTACTGCGCCGTTGATTCTGTCAAGGCGATATCAATGGTCGTGGCCAGGTCGGCTCCGGGCAGCGCCGGTATCGGCCTTTTTTCTGTGACCGGCTCCACTTCGCGACCCTGGACGTTAACCTCGATGTATTCAATGCCGTCGGTTCCCCTTAGTTTTTTCTCGTATTGTTCTTCCAGGCCCATGCGGCCCAGGTAATTGCCGGGAAGATACTCGCTGTATTTTTTTAATTCCAACGCCGTGATTTCCCCGACATAACCAATCAGATGACATAATTTTTCGCCATAAGGATAATTACGCAGCGGCTCAATGCCCACCTCCACCCCCCGGAGATCTTCCAGCCGTTCGTGGATCTTGGCAAACTGTTCAAAAGTGATATCGCGGACGATCTTCACCGATTGGTAAGGATTTTTTTCGGAACGGGCGCGAGACGTGATATCTTCGGTTGTTACGCCGAGCAGGCGGGCTATTTCTGCCCGGGACAGGGAATCGATGATCGCTGGTGTTATCGATACGAAAAAGCCCGGTCGGGTGTTGGCTAGCTCGATTCCCCGACGATCCAGGATCCGGCCGCGGGGCGCCGAAACATACTTCTTCTTGATGTAGTTTTCTTCTGACAGGCGGTGGTATTTTGCCCCGTTTACGATCTGCAGGCGGAATGAGAAAAAGATGATGATCAGGAATAGAATTATCGTCCCCGTGTAAACCACACGGTATTTTTTCAGATTCTCGTCCATGATCCGAGCATAAGCCGGTTATATAACAGATAGAGCGGCAGAAAGCCCGTCATGGTGGTGAGGAAAACCGGCAAGGAAAAGTTACGATATACCGCAAGCGCCATCGTGGCGGTGCGGATGCTAAAAAAGATAAAAAAGGTAGCGGTGATGGGGATCAGGCCCTTGGCCACGAATTTACGCACGAAAATCAGGGATTGACCCAGCGCGGTAAAAATCATAGTCTGTAAGCCCAGTTTGGCGGGTTGGAAGAGGTCCAGCAGCAAGCCGGCAAAAAACGCGAAGATTAGCGCATAATGTTCCTGCTCGTGGAAGATGATGAAGAAGACGGTGATCGCGATGAGATCGACGAACGCATTGAGAGGCAGGAAAACATAAAGCAGAAAGAAATATAGAAAATAACGCATTAGCGGCGAAAAGGCGGCACGGCGATCGGCAGTTCGAAAAGCGGTGACGGCGCGGTCGCAGACGGCGGTGAGGCACGATTAGACGGCAGGACGATGAAAACATAATTGAGCTGGTTGATCGACACGCATGGTCTGAGGATTACGGTCTTAAAAAGGAGATCATCTGTGATCAAGATCTTTTCCACTGTGGCGATTCGGATGCCGGCCGGGAATTGTTCGCTCATGCCGGAGGTGAAGATGGAATCGCCGGCTTCGATGGGATCCGAGATCTTGACATAAGCGAAGCGGAGCTGCTTGTCCCTTAATACCATGCCGTTTACCCCGGTGCGGCTATCGCGGCCGCTCACCGCCAAACCGGGATTTTCGATTGTTTCCACGATGCTGTTTAAGGTGCCCGCATACTTAACCCGGCCGACAAGACCATCCCGGCTGATCACGGGCTGCCCGGGCGCTAACCGATCACTTCGCAAACGGTCGATGTACAGAAAACCGTTGAAATTGTTAGGATCGCGGCCGATCACGTTGGCTTTGATCAGGGCGTAGCCGTCGGGGATGAATGCTAATGATTCTGCGGTCATCAACCTTTGCAGGGTTGCGTTGTTTAACTGGAATTGCGCGACCGTCTTTTCTAACTCTTCAATGCGATTTCGGGATACCCGTAGATATTCGGTCCAACCGCTGACCAGGCGGATAGGAAACAGCAGAACGCCGGCGAGATGAGAAGAAACCGCGAAATCGGCTGCCGGTCCCAGCAGCAGGAAAATCAAGGAAACCGCGGTCAAAGATAGAAACAGAACGGCTTG
>CBFGIH010000065.1:0-2466 GCA_965648775.1 Caldifarciminota bacterium
GAAAGAATCATCCGCGGGGTTTTCGTCTCTCTGATGGCGTCCACGATCAAATCCAGGTCGCGGCCGTCGCCGAGAAAATCAAAACCGGCGACCGCCACGATTAAAAGCGGCGCATCATTATAATGGATAAAAAAAGCGTTGTAGGCATTAACCAGGGCATCAAGGTAATCAAAATTGATGTCGCGCTCCAGCGTCCGGTTTCGCTGTTTGATCCGCTTATAAAGCAGCTCCGAAGACGCCTGCAGGTAAATAACCAGGTCGGGTCGGGGCACGTCACGGACCACCAGCCCGTAAATGCGATCGTAAAGGGCGAATTCATCCTCGCGCAGATTGATCTCGGCGAAAATCCGGTCCTTGGCGAAAAGGTAATCCGTGATCAGCCGGGAAGTAAAAAGATCCGTCTGGGCAATCTGCCGGTGTTGGCGGTAGCGGCTGAGCAGAAAATATATCTGCGTGTGAAAAGCGTATTGCGCCGGATTAGAATAAAATTTGGCGAGAAACGGATTTTCCTCGAATTCCTCCAGCACCACGCCCGCATGAAGGCGCTCGGCCAGGGCTTTGGCCAGGGTGGTTTTGCCGGCACCAATGACACCTTCAACGGCGATAAATTTCAATTCCTTCATGGTTAATCCGGCGGCGACAATCCACCATGGTCCGGCCTGAGGCGGGATCCTTGAAGGCCGGCGCAATTTCAGCCATGGGCACAACCGCAAATGCGCGTTCAGAAAAACGAGGGTGGGGGATGGACAGCCGCGGCGACGCCACGATTCGATTATCGTAGAAAAGAATATCAATGTCAATTGGCCGGGGTCCCCAACGCCGGCCCGGCTGGCGGCCCAGCCGGCGTTCAATCCGTTTAAGAATTTTCAGCAGGACGGCAGGCGGATAAGCGCATTCAACTTCCAGGGCCTGATTTAAAAAATCTGGCTGCCTGGTTTCTCCCCAGGGCGGGGTTTGATAAATCCGGGAATGTTTCTTGACTACGATCCCCTGCGCGCGCAGGGCGGACTGCGCTTTTTCAAGGTTAGCCGCACGGTTGCCCAGGTTGGAACCCAGCAGAAGATAAATACGAGCCATCGTTAACATTGTATCCGAAAGTAAAACCTTGTCAATTGCCACTTGACATTTATTCCATTAGCATTATACTTAAGTATAATGAAGCACGGGGCAACAATCGATCTGGATCAAATCATCCGCTGCCTGGGTGAAGTCGTGGCGGTTTTAAAAGAAAATCCCCAGAAAGCCCTCAAGGACCTGCGCCGGATCGGCGCCGAGATTGACCAGCAGATTCCCTACCGGGACGGCCATTGCCTGCGCGTCACCGATTACGCATTAAGCATCGGCCAGTACCTGGGTTTTGACGAAAACGAAATGATGATTCTGGAAGTCGCTGCCCTGTTGCATGATTTCGGTAAAATCGGCATTGATGAGGACATTCTCATGCAGCCGCGATCCCTGACCAATAACGAGCGCAATGAAATCGCCATGCATGTCCTGCGCGGCTACTACATGCTGGCTGGTTTCAACGAATTAATCGAAGCTCTTCGCGGCGTCAAGTCCCACCACGAGCATTATGACGGCACGGGGTATCCAGAAGGCCTAAGCCGCAACGAAATACCATTGATCGGCCGGATCATTGCCGTGGCTGACGCGTATGATGCCATGACCTCAAAACGTCCTTACCGGCGGGCCATGTCCCGGCAGACCGCGCTCAAAGAACTGGCGGACAATGCCGGCCGGCAGTTTGATCCCGCGATTGTCAAAATTTTCACGAAACTAATCCTTCAAAAAAATAAAAGCCAATAAGCAAATCAGTCCGCTGAAGCAATTCCTGGTTATTCGGGATGAAAAGTGATTTTATCGCCGGTTCAGGGCGTAAGAATATAACCGGTGAAAGTTAAAACCGTGTTGCCGCCGACCTTCACCCTCAGAATCTGGTCCCGGGTCGTTTCCACGTGGACATAGACCTTGCCCTGCCGGTTCTGGAGATACCCCTGCTCAATGACGATGCGGGAAAAATTGGCGGGTTCAATCAGCTTGTGACGGATTAAATAACAGCCCAAACTGCCGGCAGCGGCGCCGGAAATCGGATCTTCATTGACTCCCACCGAGGGTGCAAAATGGCGCATAAAGGCTGTGTCGCCGACGTCAAAGGTCTCGGGGCAGTAAACGATCACGCCATGAATTCCCAGCCGGGTGCAAATACTATCCATGAACGCGTAATCCGGATTGATGTGCCGCATCTCATTCATGGTCCGGATCGGTACAATCAGATCGTTGAAACCGGTGGAAATCACCTCCATCGGCAGGTTGGCGGCGTTGAGATCGTTGGCGGTCAAACCCAGCATGCGCGCCACCTGCACGGTGCTGATCTGGACATCAAGATAATTGGGCTTGGCCAGCGTCATGGTCGCCCGCGTTACCTTGTCGCCCTTGATGCGCAGTTCAACAAACTGAATGCCGGCT
>CBFGIH010000065.1:2476-5324 GCA_965648775.1 Caldifarciminota bacterium
TGGTCCGCTGGCGGACCGTTACTTCTGGTTCCTCCATCTTGATGATGTTTTCGCCGCTCAGGGCGAAATAAGTGGCGATGGAGGCATGTCCGGAAAAATTCAATTCGCCGCTGCCGGTGAAAAACCGGAGATGAATATCCGCTTCCTTGGTGGTTTCCGGCAGAACAAAAGCCGTATCTGAAAGGGGATTCAAATCATTGGCCAGGCGACGCATGGCTTCATCGGAAAGATCTTCGGCGCCGATAATCACCCAGGCCGGGTTGCCGGCGTAAGGAAGGGACGTAAAAGCACTCATTCGCTTTGCTTTTACCCATTTAGCCATTACCCAATATAATACACTTTTCTCCAGAACTGTCAAGATACTTGATTTAACTTGCCGGACCGAATAGAATATCTACCATGTTTGATTGGTTGGCGCACCAGCACGGTCTTATCTTTTATTGCCTGCTTTTTTTCAGTTCTGCCCTGGAAAGCATCTTTCCGCCGCATCCGGCTGATATCCTGGTTCTGATCACTGCTTTTCTGGCTGGACAGGGAGATTTCAATCCCTGGCTGGTTTTTTGTGCGTCCTCGGCCGGGACGGTCACCGGCATCATGATTCTGTATTCGTTTTCCGCTGCCTGCGGCACGGCGCTTTTGGACCGCGCTTCCCGGACCGTGATCCGGCTGGTGCTGCCGCCCCGCCTGGTGGAACGGGTGCGCCGCCGCTTCCAGCGCCATGGAAATGTCTTCCTCATCTTGCACCGGTTCATGCCGGGCATGCGTGCGGCTATTATTTTCACCGCCGGTCTCGCGCATAAAAAACCATCGCGGGTATTGGCCCTGGCCGGGATCAGCGTCGTGCTCTGGAACCTATTTTTAGTCGGGGTGGCCTTCCGCGTGGGTCAGACCTGGGATTCGGCATCAGCCTTCATCCGGCGTTACAATTACCTCACCCTGGCGGTTCTGGGCATCCTGCTGACGGCCGTTTCCCTTTATTATTTTCTCCGCCATAAAAAGTAATGACGCCACGACGGCGGTCAGGCATCGCGCCGAAACATATCTCGCAAAAACCGGGATGGGGTTTCTGCCCGCCCCTGCCGTAATTTGGGATAAACCAAAAACAATTTTTTCTTAGCCCGGGTGATCGCCACATAGCAGAGACGGCGTTCCTCCTCGAGGTCCCGCGCGGACAGCGTGCTCTTCGCCAGGGGAACGATCTCTTCAGTCAAATCGGTAACAAAGACCGCGGAGTACTCCAGCCCTTTGGCGCTGTGCATGGTCAGCAGACGCACCTTGTCCTGCTGCCAGTCAATAATATCCAGTTCCTGCATGAGTTTCATTTCGTTGAGCAGCCGGGAAACGGTCAATTCCGGCGAGCCCTGAATCCAGGTCTGCAAAGGTTTCAGGTCTTCGGCCGGGATTTTGATCACGGCGGTCAGATCCGCGATAATTTCACGGATGGCGGGTCTGTTAGCCGGGGCAGAGTGTTTGCTGAATAATCTCGCGGCTTCTGCCGGTGGACAAAACTCTTTCAGCACGTTTTGGACCTCGGCGATCGCATCTGGTCCGGGATGCTCCAACCGGGCCAGGTATTCGAAGACGGGTTTCCAACTGCTTCGCTCGCGCCAGCCCGTGCCGCCGACAGAGGAAAAAGGTATTCCGGCTCGGCTCAGGGCTTCCACATAAATGCGCGCCAGGGCGTTGGTGCGAAATAAAATCGCGATCTCCTGGAAACGAATGCCCTCGGTCCGCAGACGTTTAATCTCGCCGGCGACGTATTTGCCCTCGTCGGTTTCGGACGCGGCCGCGTAGACATGCACTTCGCCTGGCTCGGAACCGGGGATGATCGGCGTATCCCGTTTGAGCAACCTGCCCGCGGTCTCGAGAATGGTCCGTGGTAAACGGAAACTCCGGCTTAAGGAAATAACGGTCGTGCCGGGAAAATCACGGTTAACCCGGTAGACTAATTCCCGCTCGGCACCGCGCCAGCCGTAAATGGCTTGATCTGGATCGCCGGTAAAAAAAAACGGCTCCCGGATCAGCCGGGTAACCAGGTGGTACTGAGCCGGGTTCAGGTCCTGAAGTTCATCCAGGAAAACATAACGGAAGCGATGTTGATACTGTTTTCTCAAATCGGCGTGCTCATCAAGGAGCCGCGCGGCCAGCCGGATCAAATCATCAAAATCCAGCACTTCGTGTTCACGGCAGTATTGGTCGTAAGCGCGGTACCGCATAAGGCATAATGACTCCCATTCGTTATCCGGCTGGTATTCATCCGGACCCAGGCCTCGTGCCTTGAGGCTCTCGATGAACTGCAGGACGGCGCGGTCACGGTACCGGCCCTGGGCCAAACCCGCCTGTTTAATGATGACCCTGGCGTCCTGAATTGTGAAATCGGGTGATCGGTCAATCCGGGCCGCGTCCCGCTGGAGGATTTTATACGCCAGGTTATGACAGGTGCCGATCCACAGTTCGGCTTCCGGTACACCGGGCAGTTTCTTCAACCGTTCTTTGATATCCTGGGCGGCCTTGTTCGTGAACGTGACCACCAGGATATCAGACGGTTCCACGCCCGCCGACACCAGTTTGACAATGGCTTGAATGAGCGTAGCGGTTTTACCGCTGCCGGCCGCGCCCAGCAGAAGAATCTGACGATTCAGGTCGGCGATGGCCGCGTTCTGGTCCAGCGTGAGGGTAATGGCGGCGACGCCGAGATCCGGCGGACAGTAGCCGTCTTCGGCCGCCACCCCACGGACATGACGGTTAAACAATTCCAGGACTGTTCCGGCCGCGGGCCGGGAGCGAACATCAACAGCCAGGCAGGCGTTGATTAAATCATCAAGATAGGACGGGAGACCGTCGCGCT
>CBFGIH010000065.1:5409-7170 GCA_965648775.1 Caldifarciminota bacterium
AACCCCGGTGGATTTTCTTTTTAAGCTGAATCAGGTTTTCATCCATAAACGGCGGTTCACCGGTCAGCAGTTCATAAAGCACCACGCCGAAGCTCCACAGATCCGAACGATCTTCATAACGACCGCTCCAGGTCTCGGGCGCCATGTAAAGCGGCGTGCCTGCGGCGGCTTCCTGGTCGAGCTGATCACGGGTGAAGCGGGCCAGGCCAAAGTCCGCGATTTTGACGTCACCTCGGTCGTTCAGTAAAATATTTTCCGGCTTCAGATCGCGATGCCATACACCCTGGCCATGGGCGTAGGCAAGGGCTTCGGCGATCTGATGGCTGATCTCGACCGCGTGATCAATTTCCAGGCCACCGCTTTTGATCATCTCCCGCAGGGACTGACCGGGGACATATTCCAGCACCAGGACGGCCTGTCCGTCAATGATATCCACATTGTAAAAACGGACAATACGAGGATGGTTGAGCGCGTAAAGCAAACGGGCTTCGCTCCCCAGCATGGCCATTTCCAGGGCACGGGGCCGGGCGATTTTCAAGGCGAAGTTCTGCTCCAGGATTTCATCCCGGACCAGGTAAACATCACCGAAGCGACCGCCGCCCAGCCAGCGCAGGATTTCGTATTTGCCGAGTTTTTTCCCCAGCATTAAAACCGGGGAAAAGCGGAAATATGCAGGGGTGTATCGCGATAAATCAGCATTTGTCCGGTCAACCAATCAGACCGCAGACGGAGCAGACGGTTCTGACCCCGGATCCGCACATCGGTCAGTGCGTCCTGCACGACTTTCAGGAAAGAACCAGCAGGGTTTGAGCCGGATTTTTGAAACTCCAGGGCATCCAGCGCGCAGGCGCGGACAAGCTTGCGTTCAAAAATCCGGTATAAACGGTGGGAGGCGAAAAAATCTGCGGCCAGCACTCGGTTACCGCTGGTCGCGATCAAGCCGATGGTGTCATGATTAAGCGGTTCAAATCCTTCCAGGTAGCGGTCCAGTTCCTCCTCCAGGCGCGCATATATGTCATGCAGGGACGAGGTGGCGGAAATCGTGCGGGTCACCGTGAGCTTGCGTTTAATTTCCCGCCATATCGCCTGCTGCGTGCGGTCAAACGAAAGGCGGTGCCGGGATAGAAGGGAACGCAGTGCTGGATAAGAGCACACGCCGGTCCGGAAACTGCCTAATCCTTCCCAGCGTTGTTCTTCAACACACAGGACTGGTATTGCCGATTTTTGGTCCGCTTCAACCAGCTGGGATGAGGCGATGATCCGGTTCTGCAGGGAACCCGTGATCTCTTCGCCGTCAAGCATGAGCAGGGGCGTCGATCCATGGTTCTGGACGAGGATGCGATTCACATCCGGCGGCGTGCATTCGTTAATCGCCACCAGGTCACGGGTCAGGCCGTCTTCAATGGTGGTTACCGCCGGGGCATCCTGTTCCGTGCCGCGCACGGGCGTAAGCGTTAGATTTCTTAAAAAAACCGGCTCGGCCAGTTCCCAATCCATGTTCAATCATAACAAAAAATTCACGAGCTGTCAATCTCGATTTTTATGACCCTCAGCCGGTTCGCGGCAATAAAAATTTTCCGGTGAAAGTGAACGGCGGTCAATACCGTCGTGCATACCGATTGGAGGATTAATTTCTCAAACGGAATTTATTGAAAAGAAAAATTTTGGTCTTTGAACAGACGGACACAGGTATCAACAATCCGGGCATCAAACAGCCGATCCCGGCCGCGATTCAGGTCGCCGAGCGCTTGCTCCAGGCCC
>CBFGIH010000066.1:0-7153 GCA_965648775.1 Caldifarciminota bacterium
AGGGCGTCGTCGTATTTTTCCGCGGTAAACAGGTTAATCCCTTTGTTATAGAGCGCCTCGATGTCCTCTTTAGTCGTCTTGGGTGGTGTGGTTGGCGGTTTGGTCGTGGGCGTAGTGGTGGGTGGTTTGACCGTGGTCAACTGTTTCTGCAGCGCTTCAATCGCTGTCTTGGCTTCTGTATTGTTCGGATCCAGTTTCAACACTTTCTGCCAGAATTCAATGGCTTTGGCATATTCCTTGTTCACGGTCCGGGCTTTGGCTTCCGCCGAATAGGAAGCGATCAATTCTACCCGGCGCTGATCAATGTTTGCGACGTAATTTTTGGCGTCAGCATTGTCCGGATCAAGAGAAAGAACCAGATTAAACGCCTTGAGCGCTTCATCGAGGTTGCCTTCGGAATAATAAATGGTGCCCTGCTGTAAATAGGTTTTAATATTCTTTTCGCGCTCCACGGCTGCAGCTTCGCGGCGCAGGGCTTCTTCGGTTTTCTTGAGATTGAACACAAGTTTTGATTTGACCCCTTCCTTGATCGTGATCTTGGCGATGTAATCCACATAATCCGGTTTGGTGACCGTGATCGTGTAGGCACCGACGGGCAGACTCAGGTTAAAAGTGCCGCCGATCGAGCGGAACCGCTTGTTGGTCTCCTTGATATCGATCACGGAATTGGGTAAGAGGGTTTTGGAAGTGATATCCTGTACCACGCACTCAATGGAACCGTATTTCACGCCCTCAAGGATAAAACGGTTATTGCCTTCCAGGCCAAAAGTCCAGCGGGGCGACCAGGGCCGGAAATTGCCCAGGTACTCCACTTTGTTCAATCCCAGGGTTAAGGTGACGTACTTGTTGGTCTGACGAATGCCGAACGCCGCATCCCGGCCGTTCATGTCCACCAGCAGCGCCACGTTTCCCGGCAGACGGATTGCCCCACCGGCAAATAGGCCGAGCGCCCAGAATGATTGTCGGCCGGAAGCGTAGTCATCGCCCACGATGAAAAGGTCGGTGTTGAAATAATGGCTTCGCCATCCGTAACCCACATAGCGTCCGCGGCCAAGGCCGATCACCAAGTCAAAGGGCTTGAAAGTTTTTTGCATGGCGCCGTAAAGAGAGAACAACTCCCAGGGCCGCGCGGCATAACTTTTTTCCTCCAGCGAACCCGTATGCCGTCCGCCGCCGCCATAAGAGGAAAGATGGGTGTAATAAGAAATATTATCCATGCCAACAAAGAAACCGGGCTTGTTGTTCTGCTCCGGAGTCAGGACGTATTTGCCGCTGACCGAAAAAGTACTCAGCGAATACATGGACAGCGACACTTCACCGCGGCTCAAGCCATAGCGGAACACCATGTTGAAAAAAGTGCCATCGGGCTCAAGATCGTCATTGGGGTTAGGATCTTCTTTGTACATGGGAAAAGACAGGCAGAGCCCGACCCCGAACATGCCCTTGAGGTTATAAACCGGCATGGTTGGAACATCCATGTAACAAGATGTTTTATTTAATTGAGTGACCAGCGACAATATAACAAAAATCATAAACTCCTCCTTAATGTCAATTTACATAATATTATAATAATTATTAATTGGTTGTCAAGTACTGAAATACATCAAAAAATAATGATTATAAACCTTGAATTTTCGTATCAATCAGGTAGGGTGAACAAAAGGCGCTCATATCACCCGGACTTCTTCCCGGAACCGGCAGCAGTCGGGCAGACAATGGTTTATTTAATTTTACCGCTAAAGCGGCAACATCCAGCAGTAAAGCATTTATTTTTTTCAAAGATGTATCACCAGGCAAGGGCAGGCAGTCAAGGCCGGTGCCGCAGACCGCGGAAAAAGACAGCAAAGCCGGTACATCGAGCAAACCCTCGGCATAACGGCGGGCTAAACCCCAATCCTCAAGGATCGGCAGCATGAGACCCCGGTAACCGCAGGTTTTCATTTTCAGCAAAGACAGGGTCTTCGTGATCAGGCTGGAAACCGCCAGCGTGCCGGGCTCGCCAAAACGTCCCAGACCCAGGCGCTCGCAAGCCAGCGCCAGGCTTTCTCTCCTTTTTAAGGAGGGAGCGATCGAAACATCCAGACCAAGAAATCGGAAAAAATTATTCTTGCCGAGCCGAGAGCCGATACGGACCAATGGTCGTAACTCTTTCCGCAAGACCTCGGCCAACCGCGCGCCGGCCTCGAAGAATGAGCGGGCGTTCCCGAAGGCCCGAACCAGCAGATCGCTGTTTTCCAGGCCGAGGGAAAAACCAGGCGGACCCTGGTGATAGCTGGCTGGATAAAAAGGAATGCCTGGCGGACAATTGGCGATCGCCGCAAAGCGGAAATTACCATAACCTTGCGGGGTGGATTGGCTGATCTTTATTATGGTCCGGCTGCAAGCCAACACGGCCTCACGGTAAACCCGACGAGCGGCAATGGTCGCCGAGGCGGAAATAATGGATGTGGCGGCGATGATTTCGGGAATAAGATTAATTTTTGCCGGTTCTTGGACCGTGCCAATGCTTGCGAAATCTATGCCGCAATCGGTAACCAGTTTCTCCCATTCACGGACCTGGTGCGCAATCCTTGATGGTTTATCGGAGGCACGAGTAATGGGCCAGGCCTGGGTGGATAAACGAACGCTTTGAACCTCGTAACCCGCCTGTTCAAATATCGTGCGGGCTTGCGCGAGAAAACGGCCGGCGCGCCGGATTAGATCACCGGCTGCAGGCGCATGAACATTGACGCCGGCGGTGATGGTTCGAATCTTCATTTATCAGAAAAAGTCAAGGCCGGGCCGTCAAGGACAACATCGGATTTTTCAGTATCCCCAGATTTCACGCAGGTATACGGCGCGCCGGCAGGCCGGGCACAGAAAACGAAGGTGTTCGCTGCGATAAGGCGGGGCAGCGGGCAAGGACGGCATGGCATCGGCAGTGAACTCCTGACCGATGACTAAAAATAGGTTGGGATTTGAATAGGCCAGTTCGCCCACCCGGCGCGCAAGCCATTTCAGATGTGATCGGGCCGCAACGGGTTCACCACAGCGCTCGCATAAAATCAATTCATCCTCCACCGCGTTCGCGTAGCCCTCCTTGGTGACCTGTGCCAGGTCATAAACGGGGGTATGGCGGATACCAGTTTTAGTTGTGCAATACGTCACACACTGTCCGCAATATATACATTTTTCCTGATAATGGATTTCCCGCCGTACGCGGCGGATGCGGTCATCAACCTGTTCTCTTGCCTTAGCCGGGCAGACTTCGGCGCAGGCGCCGCAAAGAATGCAGGTCGCAGGATCGAATTCAATCTTGCCCCGGAAACGAGGCGCGGCCGGCGATGGTTTTTTGGGAAAGGCCGAGGTGTAGGGGCCCTTGAGCAAAGCCCGCACGGCTTCTATCAATTCCCTGATTTTAGGTTTTTTCATTGCTTGTCCTGATTTCCGGTTCCTCTTTTTCCGGTTTACCAGCAGGGAACGCCGGACGCCGGGTCAACCACTGGTATAAAACGTTTAATAGACGGTAATCGTGCAGCGGTGAATAAAAATCATGGCTGGTTAACCGCTCCGCGGTAGAAAGGTTCTCGCCGCCAATAAATGGTCTGCGCCGGGTAAAGCGGAGGCGGTGCCCCAAATAGAAGACCAGCCAGCCCAGACCAAGACCGGCAGCGATGAAGACTGCGGCCCAGAGCGGCGCCCAGAAGCCAGTGTTGCCTGGCCGGAAAGGCAAAGCCGGCAGGATAAACTGTCGCATGGTCAAGGGTACGGCTAGGAAACCGAAAAGCACGCAGACAAAGGCCGCGATTAAAGTCGGAGCCGTCATGTCAAAGCGCACTTCGCGAATTTTTTCCAGGCCTGCGGCCGATTCACCCAGGAAGACCGCGGCAATCATTTTTAAAAACGAAGCCAGCGTCATAACGCTGCCGATCAGGGCGCCGATTAAAAATATCGGCCAAAAGCTCAGCGTCACTGTGTTCCCGATTACGCCTTGGTAGATCAGCCACTTGGAATAAAAACCGCTGAGGGGCGGCACTCCGGCCAGGGCCAGCCCGGCGGCGAGAAAAACCACAAAGGTATAGGGCATCATAACTGCCAGTCCGCCCAATCGGTCTAATTTGCTTGTTTTCATCCGGAAATTTACCGATTCGGCGCCAAGGTATAAAGCCGTTTGACCGAAGGCGCAGTTGATCGCGTGAAACAGGGCACCGGCCACGGCGACCGGATGGCCGCTACCGATGCCGAGAAAAATAAAACCGGACTGGCACAAAGCGTTAAAGGTTATGATGTCTTTTAAATCTGCGCGGAACAGTTCGATTGCCACTCCGGCCAGAATGGTAACAAGACCCAGCGCCATGATGATGATCTGCAGCAGAGGCGCGGCGGTCAGGTCAAAAATATAATAGGCAATCCGCAGCAACAGGTAAATACCGATGAGCCGTCCCATCAGCACGGAAATGAAAGCAAGGTTCACCGCCGGCAGTTCGGCAACGGCATCCTCCAGCCAGCCGTGCACCGGCACGACGCCGATGGTAATCATGATGCCGAGGATCATAAAAACAAAACCAAAAATCAATGCTGGTTGATCAAGAGCACGGCTCGAAGGAGGGGCGATGGCAAATGGCACACGGCCGGCGAGAGCGACAATCAGCAGACCGGCGAAAAACAGCAGGTACGCGACGCTCATGACCGCCAGATAAGACCGGAAGGTTCGAGGTGCCGGGCTGGTCCAGGAGGACAAGAGCCCGAGAATCACCGGCAGGCAGATCACCCAGGCGATAGCCGCGCCGAGCAGCGAACCGGCGGCGACAATCGCGTTGGCCAGAGCCAGCAGAAAAGTCATACCCAGGTGGAATTGATCGACCAACGGATTTTTCATGGTGATCCGCAGCGTATGAATCCAGATAAGGAAAGCCAGGCCGGTATTGAGGAAAAGAATCGTTCCGGCCAGCCCATCAAGGTAAAAGGGTACGGTGAAAATACCGAGGATGCTGTAATCGAAGGCGATGACATTGGTGCGGGTGATGACAAATAAACGGTAGGCGATGGAAAGCACCGGCACGTAGGAGAGAAGATTAAATTCAATGCGCAGGCGCCGCACCGCATAGCCCAGCAGCCCGCCGACCACGGGCAGTATCAACGTAAGCGGCAGCCAGTTGTTGGGCAGTCCCTCGTTCATAATCTTACCCCGAAACGATAGCGGCGTCGAAGTTGTTCGGTCTTTTGCGCCGACAGTTTTAAAAGATCCGGTCCGGTGAATTTCCGGCGGCCGCCCTCGTAGACCACGGTCCGCTCCGTGCAGCAGTAGCACGGATCCATGGCCGCCAGTACCAAAGCTGCATCGGCGATGGTGCAGCCCCGGACGGCCGCGGTATTGGCAGCGATATTCATATAGCTGGGCGCCCGAATTTTATGGCGGATGGGCATGTTGGACCCGTCGGACCGGACATAATGAATAACTTCTCCGCGGGGCGCCTCGTGCCGACCAATACCTTCTCCCGGTGGCACCTGTTCCACTCTGGTTTCAATCGGGCCGGTAGGCAATTTGGCCAGGCACTGACGGATGATTTTTATCGACTCGAAACATTCCATCAGCCGCACCTTGGCCTTGGCCAGGATATCGCCTTCAGGAAACACGATCATGTCCCAGGTCGTTTCCGGATATGCGTCGTAAGGATCGTCCTTGCGGACATCAATCTTCAGGCCGGAACCGCGGGCAATCGGTCCCACCACGGCGTAGGCCCGGGCATCCTCGGCCGAAAGAAATCCCACGCCTTCTAAGCGGCCGCGGATTACCGGATCATCAAGGATCGCCTTGGTGAACATAGCGGTTTTTTCTTCCAGTTGCTTGAGAACCCGCTCAATGCGGGGTAGGTCTTCGGGTAAAATATCCCGGCGCGCGCCGCCGATCTTGGGCAGGGCATAATGATTGCGGTTGCCCACGATGATTTCAAACAGATCCAGAATTGGTTCACGGTAACGCCAGACCCACATCCAGACGGTGTTGTAGCCGATGAAATGCCCGGCGAGACCGAGCCACAAGAAATGCGAATGAATCCGTTCCAGTTCGGCAATGATCGTGCGGAGGTATTGACCGCGGGGCGGCGGTTTTATACCCAGCAGGTCTTCGACCGCCAGGCAGTAGGCGTAGGGATGAGAATTGGAACAGATGCCGCATATCCGTTCCACCACGAACGGCACCTGATCCCAGGTTTTCCTGGTCGAAATGTACTCATGGCCGCGGTGATTATACCCGATATTGATCTCAAGATCCACCACCTTTTCGCCCTCCACGACCAGTTTAAAAAACTCTGGTTCTTCCTGCAGGGGATGATATGGTCCGATCGGCACGATTCGTCGTTTGGCCATGCTCACCTAATCCTTTTCAAAATCCCGGCGCAAAGGAAATTGATCGGCGGGCCAATCCTCAGCGGTTAAAAGGGGCGCGGGGTTGGGATGGCCGATGAAGGTCACGCCCAGCATTTCCCGAATCTCGCGCTCGATCCAGTTCGCCGCCGGCAAAAAAACTGCCAGGCTGCTGACCCGGAGATCATCCTTGGGCAGGCAGATCTTGACCGTGTAATACACACCCGTCGCATCATGGGAAAAATGGTAGAGAATTTCAACGCCGGTTCTGGTGTCGATACCAGTGGCAATGGACAAACGACACCTATGCTCCTCATGCAAACACCGGGCCAGAGGCGCGAGCCGTTCTCGATCAATAAGCAGATAAACGCGGCGCGCACTGCGGATGGTCACGGCCAGGGGGCCGAATTTCTTATCAAGCTCCGCGAGCAGTTCTTTTGAATATTCTCGGGCGGTCATAATCTTTCCAGGGCCTTGGCGATGCCGGCAATGATCGCTTCGGGCTTGGGCGGGCATCCCGGGATATACACATCCACGGGCAGATGCCGGTCATAGGGTCCAGCCAGGTTGTAGGAATCAACAAAGAGATGCGGATCGCAGGTGCAGGTGCCGACGCCGATGACCAGGCACGGTTTGGGGACCTGCTGGTAGAGATCGAGCACCCGGGGCAGGCTTTTTCGATTGATCACACCTGTCACGAGCAAAGCGTCGGCGTGACGGGGTGAACCGACCAGCACGATGCCGAATCTTTCCGCATCCCAGCGGGGCGTGAGCACATCGAGAATTTCTATGTCACAGTTGTTGCAGG
>CBFGIH010000067.1:0-7104 GCA_965648775.1 Caldifarciminota bacterium
TATAATCAGCCCGATCTGGGCGTCGCCCGCGCGGGCGTCAAGAATGATACCTCTATGGCCGCGGCCAAAGATCTGCCGTACCTCAGCCGCGTGCTTGATGATCTGGTTCAGCGCGCCCGGTACCAGAGCCGAAGTTTCAATGAATTGCTTGATCATTTTGACCAGCAGGCCTATGCCCGTACTCACCTTCCGTCCATCATACCAGTCAGAGGCTGGTTTTTGAGCGGCTTCGGCTATCGGCTGGATCCTTTCACCGGCCTGATCAAAATGCATGAAGGAATTGACATCGCGGCGCCGATCGGCACCCCGATCGTGGCACCGGCTGACGGTTCGGTGTTGTCCGTCAGCGAAAAATCCGGGTTCGGCATCACCGTGGAAATTGATCACGGCCTGGGCCTGCGCACCTTCTTCGGTCATCTGCAGCGGGCCGCGGTCGAACCGGGCGCCGGCGTGAAGCGCGGCGACATCATCGGCTATGTGGGCGTTTCCGGCAAATCCACCGGGCCTCACCTCCATTACGAAGTCCGGCGCGACGGCAAGGCGATTGACCCCATCCATTTCATCATCACAGACTCCCGGATCATTGATTGACGACATGGACTTAAACCAGCGTATCCGGGAACTCAAGCGCAAGCGCGATGCGGTCATTCTGGTCCATAATTACCAGCTGCCGGAAATCCAGGACCTCGCGGATTATACGGGAGATTCCCTCGAACTTGCCCGCCTCTCCGCTTCCCTTTCCTGCCAGGTGATCGTATTCTGCGGGGTGCACTTCATGGCCGAAACCGCCAAGCTTTTCAACCCGGACAAGACGGTCCTGATGCCGGACCTCCACGCGGGCTGCCCCATGGCCAACATGATCTACCCGGAAAAACTCGATCGGCTTATGCAGGAACATCCTGCGGCGGGCGTCATCGCCTACATCAACTCCACGGCCGAAATCAAATCCCGGGTTGACATCTGCTGCACCTCGGCCAACGGTGTGGCCGTGGCGCGGCAGTTCAACCGCGAAGAAATCATCTTCATCCCGGATATGTATCTCGGCGCCTATGTCCAGCGCCAGGTGCCGGAAAAGAAATTTCATCTCAGCCACGGTTACTGCCCCACCCACATGCTTTTCACCCGTGAAGGCCTGGAAAAAATAAAAAATGAGCATCCCGATGCCCGGGTCGTGGTTCATCCCGAATGCCGGGTGGAAGTACAGGCAATGGCGGATGCGGTCTGTTCGACATCACAGATGATCAACTACGCGCGTCGGGATCCGGCCCGGCGTTTTATCATCGCGACTGAAACCGGCATGCTGTACCGTTTGAAAAAAGAGGTGCCGGACAAGGAGTTTATCCCCGGAAACCCCAACGCCCTGTGTCCCAACATGAAACTCACGACCCCGGAAAAAGTATTGTGGTGCCTGGAGGAAATGCAGTTTGCCGTGACCGTGGACCAGCGCTTCCTGCCGGGCGCCCGGCAGGCCCTGGACCGGATGCTCGCAATCAGGCCTTGACAAAATTTAATTATTGATTATAATTGACCATCCTCACTGACATTCTGCTGGAGGCGGAATCTTTAATAAAAAACGATTTTATTTTATAAAAATGCGTTGAACGTTTTCATAACCATAGAACAATTGTCTGATAATCAACCAATGGCAGGTGCTGATGGAAATAACTGATCTAAGAAAAAAGAAGGTCAACGAACTGCATGACATTGCCAAGGAGCTGGGTCTGGCGAACTTCACGGACATGAAAAAGCAGGACCTGATCCACGCGATCATTGAAGCCGAGACCAAGCGCTCAGAACTGGTGCCGGTGGACGGTGTCTTGCAGGTCCACGCGGACGGCTACGGCTTCCTGCGCTCGCCGAACTACAACTACCTGCAAAGTCCCGACGATATCTATCTCTCCATTTCTCAGATCCGTAAATTCAACCTCAAGGTTGGCGATCACATCAAGGGTCTGGCCCGTCCGCCCCGCGACGCCGAACGCTATTTTGCGATGATCAAAATCGAGTTTATCAACGGGGTGGCGCTCACCCCCAACTACGAACGCGTCCTGTTCGACAACCTGACGCCTCTTTATCCCAATGAACGGATCCATCTGGAAGTCGAAAATAAAAACGACCTGTCCATGCGCATCCTGGATCTCTTCACGCCGATTGGCAAGGGCCAGCGCGGGCTGATCGTGTCCCCACCCCGCGCCGGTAAAACCATCATCCTGCAGAAAATCGCCAACTCCATCACCGCCAACCATCCGGAGATCTACCTCATCGTCCTGCTGATTGATGAGCGGCCGGAAGAGGTAACGGATTTCGAACGCTCAGTCCAGGCCGAGGTCATTTCTTCGACCTTTGACGAAAATCCCGAACGGCACGTAGAGGTCACCGAAATCATCCTGGAGCGGGCAAAACGCCTGGTCGAAACCAAGCGCGATGTCGTGATCCTGCTTGACTCTCTGACCCGCGTCGCCCGGGCCCACAACGCCGTTGTCCCCCATTCGGGTAAAACTCTGTCCGGCGGCCTTGACTCCACGGCCCTGCAGAAACCGAAGAAGTTTTTCGGCGCGGCGCGCAAGATCGAGGAAGGCGGCAGCCTGACGATCATCGCCACTGCGCTCATTGACACCGGCAGCCGCATGGATGAAGTCATTTTTGAAGAGTTCAAGGGTACTGGCAATCTCGAAATGGTCCTGGACCGCCGCCTGTCCGACCGCCGCATCTTTCCCGCCCTGGACCTTTACAAATCCGGCACCCGCAAGGAAGAGCTCCTGCTCAGCGAATTCGAAATCAACCGGCTGTGGATTCTGCGCAAACTGCTGTCGGAAATGAACACGATCGAACAAATGGATTTTATCACCGAGAAAATGCGCCGAACCAAGACCAACAAGGAATTTCTGGATTCGATGAGTGACATGGGTTGACCCCCGCATTAAACCATCAGGAGGTTTCAACATGAAAAAAGATATACATCCCAAATATATAAACTGCGTCATCACCTGCGCCTGCGGCAACCGGATCGAGACCCGCTCCACCGTGGAGAAGATCTCGGTTGATCTTTGCTCGCGTTGCCATCCCTTTTTCACCGGCAAGCAGAAAATCGTGGACTCGGCGGGCCGGGTGGAAAAATTCTTGAGCCGGGTGGCCAAGAAAGAAAAGGCGCCGCCTAAGCGCAAGCGCAAAACCCAGTAAACCGCCATGGCTCTAAACGCCAGCCGCAGCGAAGCATCTCTTTCCCGGATTCGGGAGCTCGAGGAACGATTTCAGGCCCTCAAGGAGCATCTTTGACCCCCAGCGGCTGGCCAATCAGTTAAAACAACTCCAGGCACGCAGTGCGGCGGCTGATTTCTGGGCAGATAAAAACCAGGCCCAGCAGGTCATGTCTGAAATCAGCCGCATCCAGCACTGGCTGGACGCGACCCAAGAAATCCAGGATAACCTTTCCCTGCTGGTCGAATTGGTCCAGCTGCCTGAATTGGACGAAAAGACGAGCCGGGAAATCAACCAGGAAACCGAGCTGCTGGCGCGCAAACTTAACGATTACGAGTTGAAGCTTTTGCTCAACGGCGAGAACGATATCAAAAACTGCATTTTAACCATTCATCCCGGCGCCGGCGGCACCGAATCCTGCGACTGGGCGCAGATGCTTTTCCGGATGTATGTGCGCTGGATTCAAGCGCGTAAGTTCAAACACCGCGTCCTGGACCTGCTGGAGGGAGAAATAGCCGGCATCAAGGACGCCACGATCGAAGTCGTGGGCGAATACGCTTACGGTCTGCTCAAGGCCGAGATCGGCATCCACCGGCTGGTTCGGCTCTCGCCCTTTGATGCCAATAACCGACGGCACACGTCGTTTGTCTCGGTTTTTGTTTATCCCGAAGTAGAGGAATTATCATTTGAAATCAAAGATGACGATCTGAAAATCGACACCTTCCGGGCCGGCGGCCACGGCGGTCAGAATGTCAACAAGGTCTCATCCGCGGTGCGCATCACCCATCTTCCGACCGGCATCATTGTCCAGAGCCAGAACGAGCGCTCCCAGCTGCAGAACAAGAACGCCGCCATGCGCGTGCTCAAAGCCCGGCTCTATGATTATTATAAACGGCTGGAGGATGAGAAGATCAACAAACTGGAAGAGCAGAAAACCGACATCGCCTGGGGCCACCAGATCCGCTCCTATGTTCTGCACCCCTACAAGTTGGTCAAGGATCACCGCACCGAACTGGAAACCGGTCGCGTCGAAGACGTGCTCGACGGCAACCTGGACGAATTCATCTACGCGTACCTGATAAGAAAACCCAAATAAGCAAATCGCGGTCTGCGGTTTTACCCGAAGACGGCTAAACCATTAAACCGCGGCAGCTAACCGGCAATGTGATCGCGGGTTTGACGCCGGCGGCAGTTATCGCAATTTCTTCGGCAGCGTCCTCAGCGGTTTTTTCCCGAAATCCGGCAGTCTCGGCTTCTGAATTCGCAAAAGCCGCTTGCATTCCTTAAGCGCGCGCTCCAGCTGCGGATCCCGGTTCCGGGCGAAATCCTGGGGCCGGATATCCACTTCGATGTCCGGATCCGTGCCGTAATTTTCAACTCCCCAGCCCACATCCTGAAACCAGAACGAATATTCGGGCTGGGTCGTGAGCGTACCATCAGTCAGGTAATAATAAGGGCTGATGCCGATCACGCCGCCCCAGGTGCGCTTGCCGATCAAAGGTCCCAGCTTGTAAAGCTTGAAACAATGGCTGACAATGTCGCCGTCTGAACCGGCGTATTCATTGGTGATCGCCACCATCGGGCCCAGCACGGACTCGTTCGGGTAGGGTTCTGGTTGACCCCAGCGGTTGACATCATAGCCGATGCGCTGGCGTCGAAGTTTTTCCAGGATCAACTGGGAAACATGGCCGCCCCCGTTGTAACGGAAGTCAACGATCAACCCCGGATAATGGATTTCGGTCAGAAAATAACGGTGGAATTCGGCATAACCGAACACGCCCATGTCCGGGATATGGACATATCCGATGCGGTTGTTGCTCAGTCGGTGCACCATGGCGCGGTTGCTTTCCACCCAGTCGCGGTAGCGGGCCAGCATCTCACTGGCCATGGTTTTGACCACGACCTGGCGGGACCGATGGCCGGCACGGCGGGCAATGGTCAGTTCCACTTCGGTCTCAGGCCGGTTCATAAGAAACTCTGCCGGCGGGTGATCCGGGCTGACTTTTCGGCCATCCACTTCCAGGATCAAATCGCCTTCCCGGACATTCACGCCGGGCTGACAAAGCGGCGAGGCCTGTTTTGGATCCCAGGAGTCGCCGCGCACGATCTTTTCAATGCGGTAGCCGCGGCGCCGCGGATCGAATTTCAAATCACAGCCCAGAAAACCCTGGCGATAAGCCGGCTCTTTTCGGTAATCGCCGCCCCATTCATAGGCGTGGCTCGTGCCCAGCTCTCCCTGCATTTCCCAGATCAAGTCAGAGAATTCCGCGCGCGAGCCGAGCCGGTCCAGCAGAGGCAGATAGCGCCGGTAAATTTGATTCCAATCCACGCCGGACATGTTCCGGTTCCAGAAGTGCTCACGCTGAAGACGCCAGATATCGCGGTACATCTGCTGCCATTCCAGCCGGGGCATGACCAGAACCCGGATCCGGGACAGATCAAGCCAGCCGCTGGCCGGCCCGGTCGGTGCGCGGGCCAGTTTTTCATCCGCTTTTTCCATGGCCTTGATCAAGCGCAGTTGATTCTTGACCCGGCAGATTATAACCTCGCCGGCGGTCTTAAAATCCGTGATGCCGGCGCAGATCAATTTTTTCTTCTGGTCGTTTAAGTCATAGTATTCGAGCACGCGGTTGGCCGGCGCTTCATCCCACAAGCCACCGGTGACGCCTTCTACTGGCTGGCTTAAGAAAAGAATCTTGTCCTTGAGCCCGGTGACGCGCAGGTAACGGCCGGCCGGCACCGGCACGGCCAGTACCCGGTCCACAATGCCGTCTAAGTCAATGGTAAATTTCGGTTTCCTGGCGGGCGAAGGCGCTTCCGCGGTCTCCAGAGCGGCGGGCAGATTTTTTCGGTATTGAAAGGGCGAAGGCAGATCCCGGCGGAGTAAAATCAGCATGACCCGCGTGTTGGCGGGAAAACCGAGTCCGAACTGGTTCGTATCATAAACCGGATTGAAATCGCAATCAGCCAGATAGTACAGGTAGCGGCCATCCGGATCAAAACTGGGCGAATGCTCCCAGCGCACCGGCCGGGTAACCGAAAAGGTCTGGCGCCGGTCAACCTGACAGATTTTAATGCCGGAACTGCGGCTGGTGTGAAAAAAAGAGTAAGCAAGCCAACGACTGTCTGGCGACCAAGTCACGCCGGTAATGCGGTTGTAGCGGCTTCGATCCAGCACATGCATCTTTTTGGTTAGCAAGTTCACCAGGATTAACTCCTGGCGGTGATTGGTCAAACCAAGCAGGGGCCGGTCTGGCGCGGGTACGATTTCCAGGGGAATACCGATATCCAGGCCGGTCAGGGTGACGGCGGGCTTCTGATTGTCCGACCAGCGGATCTGCAGTCTCGGTTCCCCTTTTTCATCGGTCACCAGCACCAGCCGCTGACCGTCATTAAGCCAGGCCGGCAGGCGATAGCGGGCGTTCATTTTCGCGCCGTGCTGGTACACCGGGCCGGTCCAGTTGGCCATCACGAACACCTTGCCCCGGCTTGTAACGCTGACCGCGCTGGCCCGGGGATGCAGATTGAAATCCTCAAGGTAATCCGCGGCCGGCACGAACTTACGGTTAGTCTGAATCCGCGGGCTGAAATATTTCACCGGTACTTTCCTGGTCTGGCTACGGCCCGGGTCAAAAACGAAAAGATCACCGCCGGCATGATAAACCACCCGCTTGCCGTCCGTGGTCGCGTTGCGCACGTAAAAATCAAGATGATGGGTCTCCCGTCGGATCTGCCGGCCGTCGGGCGTGCTGGAATACAAATTGCCGACGCCTTCATGGTCGCCGATGAAATATATGCGGTCGCCAATCCACATGGGCCGGATAAAATTCCCTTTTAAATTAATGATTTTCTTAAACTGGCCGTCACCCCGGCGGTCCACCCAGATTTCGCCGGCCATGCCGCCCC
>CBFGIH010000068.1:0-7070 GCA_965648775.1 Caldifarciminota bacterium
ATGCGATCTTTATGAGCTATAATCGGAAAATGGAAGGAAAACCTTTGTGGACCAGCAAAGAATTTACACACTAATCTTGACAGTACCAAGCAACGGCTTTCTTTTCAGGAATGAGCCTGCAGGCGATAAAGATTGTAATAGATGCCTTTTTGCTTCAGCAGGCTTTGATGATCGCCGATTTCCTTGATTTCTCCCTTGTGGATCACATATATGCGGTCGACTTCCCGGATCGTACTGAGCCGGTGCGCGATGACGATGGAAGTGCGATTGGCCATCAGGGTACGCAGACCTTCCTGGATCAGGCGCTCGGTTTCCGTGTCAATATTGGCCGTCGCTTCGTCCAGCACCAGGATGCGCGGATCAAAAGCCAGAACCCGGGCAAAAGACAGGAGCTGACGCTCGCCGGTGGAAAAGGTTGAACCGCGTTCCATGACATCTTCATCATACCCGCGAGGAAACCGGGCGATAAAACGGTCGGCTTTGATCAAACCGGCGATGTGCCGGACCTGATCATCGGTCAGGGGCCGGTCCAGCCGGATATTGGTTTTGATGTCACCGGCAAAAAGAAATACATCCTGCATGACGACGCCGATATTGCGCCGCAGTTCTGCCGGATCAAGATCCCGGATGGAAATGCCGTCAATGAGGATCTGACCACGCTGGATTTCATAGAGCCGGGAAATCAAACTGATGATGGAGGTCTTGCCGGCGCCAGTCGCGCCCACGATCGCCACTTTTTCGCCGGCGGCGACGCGGAAGGACAGGTTTTTCAAGATCCATTCCGGTTCCTGGTAGGCAAACCAGACATCACGAAATTCAATCTCGCCCCGCGCCGACCTCAGCGTGCGCGGCTGATCCGGAGCCCGGATCGCGATCGGCTCGTCCAGCAGCAGGAAAATTCTTTCGCTGGAAGCCATGGCCGACTGCAGGAGGGTATATGATTCGGTCAGTTCGCGGATGGGCCGGAAAAACATTTCCACGTAGGAGACAAAGGCAACGATCACGCCCAGCGATACCTGGCTGTTGAGCACCTGACGGCCGCCGTAATATATCACCAGGCCGATCCCGATGGCGCTGACGATTTCCATGATCGGCCGGAAAAACGACATCAGCATCACTTCGCGGAGATTCACTTTCAGGTACTCCTCGTTGATCCGATCAAATTGACGCTGGTTGAACGGTTCCTGACTGAAAATCTTAATCACCCGGATGCCCGAGAAATTTTCCTGCAGCGCGGCATTGAGCCGGGCCAGGCAGGTCCGAACCTGACGGTAAATCGCCCGGGCTTTGATCCGGAAAAGAACCGTCAAATACAGGACCACGGGAATGACCGTGAAAGAGATGAGGGCGAGCCGGATATTGATGGAAAGCATGATCACGACTATGCCCAGCAGCATGAGGATGTCCCGGAACAAGGTGGCAAAAACCTGCGTAAAGGCCTCGTTGATCGCGTCCACGTCATTGGTCGCCCTGGTCACGAGGCGGCCGACGGGATTGCGGTCAAAGAAAGACAAATCCGAAAACTGGAGTTTGCGGAAAACCCGGAGCCGCAGGCGGTGCATGAACTGCTGGCCGGCGTACTGGGTCAGGTAAATCTGCAGAAAGTTGGCAACGGCGCCGATGACGATGATGCCGACAAAAATCAGGACAATGCGCAGGGCGCCACTCAAATCCGGATGACGGAGTCGGATGATATCCGGCGCGGGCAGCCGGGCAATGCGGTCGTAGGCGATCAGGATCAGACCTGGATAGCGTTCAAATGCCGAGGGATATCGGTCAATGACTTCCCGGCGGCGGTTGTCCGTCTGATCCGGAAAAAGATAATAGTAACGGGTTTTTGATAACCGGCCTTCGGCTTCTGCCCGACGCAGCCGGCCCGGATCGGTTTTGGCCAGGATCGGCTGGGTGGCGAAAAATTGGCCGTTGCCCAGGTCAATAAAATCCGGGCGCAAACGCAGTTCGGATTTTCGTCCGCTTTTTACGATGTAACGGTCAATCGCGGTCTTGGTCAAAAAGGGAAAACTCAGTTCCACGCTGGCGGCGAGAACCAAAAACAGGGCGCTGGCCACCAGGTACCGGACGAATGGCTTCATGTCCTGAAACAGGCGCTGAACCAGGCGGCGGTCAAAGGCCTTGCCGATCTCGGCTTCTTCCCGATGCGGCGGTCCCATCATCATAAGCTCTCCAAATGCAGGGCAATCTGCTGGGCCTGATGGATCTTGTAATATAGACCGCGTTTCTTAAGTAATTCCGCGTGACTGCCCAGCTCGATGATCCGGCCGCGGTCCAAGACCAGGATCAGCCGGGCATCCTGAATCGCGAAAAGGCGATGAGAAATGACCAGAGAAGTGCGGCGGCCGAGTTCCTGGCGCAGGGCCTGGAAAATGAGTTTTTCGGTGTCGGCGTCCACGGCGGAAATCGCATCGTCCAGAATCAAGATCGGCCGGTCCAAAAGCAAGGCCCGGGCTAAGGCAATGCGCTGTTTCTGCCCGCCGCTTAAGGTAATGCCGCGTTCGCCGACGATGGTGTCAAACCCCTGCGGAAAAGACATGATTTCATCGTAAATCTGGCTGATGCGGCAGACCTGCTCAACCTGTTCCATCGTCGCGTCGGGCCGGCCGAAGATGATGTTTTCCTTGATGGTTACGGAAAAAAGAAACGTGTCCTGCGGCACGTAAGCAATGTGTTTTAAGAGATATTTCCGGTCAAGGTCCCGGATATCATGGCCGTCGATCCGGATGGAACCGGCCTGAAAATCGTAAAGACGCAGGAGCAGATTGACCAGCGTGGTCTTGCCCGAGCCGATGGGGCCGGTGATGCCGATAAAATCCCGGGGCGCCACGGTAAAACTGACGGCATCAACCGCGGGCTGGATCTTGCCCGCATAGGTGAACGTTACCTGATCAAAAACAATGTTGCCCTCGATTTTATCCGGTTTACCGCCGGCGTCACGGATCTGGGGCTGGAGATCCAGGATGCGGTTGATGCGGCCCTGGGAGGCCGCGCCGCGCTGGAACATGTTGATGGCCTGGCCAATGGCGATCATGGGCCAGATCATGGCTTGCAGGTAAGCAATGAACGCCACGAAGGAGCCAATTGACATGCGGCCCAGAATTACCATACGGCCGCCCACGCCCAGCACGATCACTTCTCCGGCCGCGGCCAGGGAAAATATTGCCGGGAAAAAAAGTCCCCACACCCGTACCAGGGAAAGATTCTTTTGAATATAATCCCGGCTGAGTTCGTGGAAGTGCCGGATCTCGGTTTCCTCCTGGACAAAAATCTTGATCACCCGGATGCCGGCGAGATTTTCCCGGACCCGCTCGGTGAGCGCGGAAAAAAGCTGCTGCACCTTTTCAAAACGGCGGTGAATGATCCGCCCAAAGCGGGTAGAAATAAAGGTGATGAAGGGAAAGGGGATCATCGCCAGCAAGGTCAACCGGGGATTGATGCTGATCATCATGGCCAGGGCCATGCAGCCCAGGATCACGATGTCGGTCAAAACGACCAGACCAAAACCGATGGCCATGCGCACGGCATTGATGTCGTTCGTGGCGTGTGCCATCAGATCGCCGGTCTTGATCACATCAAAAGTGCCAACATCGAGGGTGGTGATGTGGTTGTAAAGATCCGTGCGTAGTTCCCGCTCGATACGGCGGGAAGAACCAATGATAAAAACCCGCCAGAAGAATCGAAAAAAAGCCACGCCCAGGGCAATGACCAACACCAGCGCCGCGTAGCCGACCAGGCTTCGGACGGTTGCCTGCCCCAGGGCCAGGCGGTCAATGGCCTGCTTTAACACCCGGGGAATCAACAGCTGCAGGATGTCCACGATCACCAGGGCGGCGATGCCCAAAAGAATCCGATAGCGATATTTGAAGAAATAAGGTTTCAAGCGGAATAATTCGTGCATTTTTACATTATATCCATAATTTTTCTTTTGACAACAAGAACCGGCGATCTCTTGACATATCAGCCGTTTCCGCTATACTTGCAAAAAGAAGGGTGTCACGGATCCGCAAGATTGAAACCGGGTTTAATAAACAATTCCACGGCCTTTATGGTCAAAATGATGAATGTAAATAATTTTAAGAAAACAAAGGAGATAAAGATGCGTGATAAGGTTGAAGCCGCGTTGAATAACATCCGTTCTATTCTACAGCAAGACGGTGGAAATGTGGAATTAGTTGATGTTTCCGATGATGGCGTGGTCAAAGTCAGGCTGACCGGGCAATGCGGTTGTTGTCCGATGAGCGTGAT
Source organism: Caldifarciminota bacterium (assembly GCA_965648775.1). Lineage (GTDB taxonomy): Bacteria > Hydrothermota > Tepidihabitantia > SM23-42 > JAOAFX01 > CBFGIH01. The sequence continues at coordinate 4,261 of CBFGIH010000068.1, forward strand.
GACCCTCAAGTTTGCCATTGAAAAAAGACTCAAGGAAGCGGTGCCCGAGGTCAAAAACGTCGAGCAGGTAATATAAAGGACACGAAGGACCCGGAGAAAATTTTTATGAGCACCCGCCTGGTCAGAGACGCCGATTTTGAACGGGAAGTGATCAGTGCTTCGGAACCAGTGTTGGTTGATTTCAACGCGGCCTGGTGCGGTCCCTGTCGATCCATGAATCCCATTGTGGAAGAACTCGCCCGGGAATACGAAGGCCGGGTAAAGTTCGTCCAGGTCGATATTGACGATAATCCCGAGTCGGTTAAAAAATTCGGCATCCGCAGCATTCCCAACATCAAGTTGTTCTGGCAAGGCCGGATCATCGATGAGGTTATCGGCGCCGTGCCCAAACACGAACTGGCAAGGAGGATCAATGATGTTCTGCAAAAAACATAATTACCGTCATGCGTTTTTCCTGTTGGTCATCACGTTTTTTGTGGCGCGGGCCGCCTGCAAACCCTCGGCCGTGAGCAACCAACCGCCGTCGGCGCCGGCCCAACCGCCGGCCGACTGGGGCAACGCTCCTGATTTCACGCTGCCTGAGCTAAACGGCGGATCCATCACTCTTTCTGCCTATAAAGGATCGGTGATTATCCTGGATTTCTGGGCCACGTGGTGTCCACCCTGCCGCGAGGAAATTCCCGATTTTGTCCAGCTTTATCATCAATACCGTGATCAGGGTCTGGTGATCATCGGTGTTTCCCTGGACCGCGACGGTCTCAGCGCGGTCCGTCCCTTTGCCGAGGCGCAGGGCATTGATTATCCCGTGGCACTGGGCTATGGCGAAACCGAACTGATGAACCGCTACGGTGGCATCAACGCCATCCCGACCACTTTCCTGATTGATCAAAAAGGCAATATCGCGGAAAAATTCATCGGCTACCGTTCTCGAGATGTCTTTGAAAATAAAATCAAAAATCTTTTGAATCGATAATCAGAGGGAGAAAAATGAAAAAAATAAAAGGATCAAAAACCGAAAAAAATGTTCTGACCGCGTTCGCCGGCGAATCGCAGGCGCGGAACCGCTATACTTATTTTTCTTCCCAGGCCAAGAAAGAAGGGCTGGAACAGATTTCATGGATTTTCAGCGACACCGCGGACAATGAAAAAGAACACGCTAAGCGTTTCTTTAAATTTTTAACCGGCGGCACCGCTCAGATCATGGCCGAGTTTCCCGCGGGCGTCATCGGCACGACGGCCGAAAACCTCGCGGAAGCCGCGGCCGGCGAGAACTACGAGCACACCACCATGTATCCCGAATTTGCCCGCGTGGCCGACGAAGAAGGTTTTCCGGAAATCGCGGCGGCCTTCCGGGCGATTTCTGTCTCGGAAAAAGGCCACGAGGCACGTTACCGCGCCCTGCTGGAAAATCTCAACCGTCGTCAGGTTTTCAAGAGGGAAAAGAAAGTCGTCTGGCGTTGCCGCAACTGCGGTTACCTGCACGAAGGCCCGGAAGCACCGGACAAATGCCCGGCCTGCCTGCACCCGCAGGCCTATTTTGAAATCAAGGCGGATAATTACTGATGACTTTCCGGCTTCCGCCGGCCTTTAAATGGGCAGGACCAAGCTGATCCCGGCCCCCGGGGTCGCGAAGGAAAGGTGAAATCATGACTGATGAAAATATTCTGAAAGGATTGAAAGATGCCTTACAGACGGAAATGAACGGCGTGGAATTCTACCGACTGGCCGCGGCCCAGACCCAGGATGCCAAGGGCCGGGAAGTGTTTCAACTGCTGGCGGATGATGAAGCCCGGCATTACCGGGAACTGCGCCGGCAGTATGAAAATCTCCTCCAGCACGGCCAGTGGCAGCCGGAGTTTGATTTTGGCCGTCCTGCGCCGCTGGCCGGTTCCAGCCCGATTTTCTCCGAGGATCTGAAACAGCGGGTCAAGGATCGTCATTTTGAAATGTCCGCTCTATCCATCGGCGCGCTGCTGGAAACAAATTCCATAGATTATTATCGCCGGCTCAAAGAACAGGCGCCCTCGGCGGAGATCAAAAAATTTTACGCGGCGCTGCAGCAGTGGGAGGAAAAACATCTGGCGGCGATCGTCCGCCAGCTCGATTATCTAAAAGAAGAATTCTGGCAGGAAGCCCACTGGGCGCCGTATTGAAAAATTCAAGGGGCACGAGACCGGTTGCATGATGCGTGGTACCCGAAAAGGATGAAGAATAAATAAAAATAAGGAGCGAGATTAATGCCTTTCTATTCGGAAAAAGTCATGGATCATTTTTATCATCCCCGCAATGTCGGCGAGATTGAAAATCCCGATGGCATCGGCACCGTCGGTAACCCGGTCTGCGGCGACATGATGACCTTTTATATCAAGGTCCAGGACAACCGACTGGTGGATGTTAAATTTAAAACTTTCGGCTGCGGCGCCGCGATCGCAGTCTCCTCCATGGTCAGTGAAATGGCGAAAGGTAAAACCCTGGAGGAAGTGCTCGCGATCACCAATGAACAGGTCGCGGCGGAACTGGGGGGCTTGCCGGCTAACAAAATGCATTGCTCCAATCTCGGCGCGGACGCGCTGCACCGGGCGATCGAGGATTACCGGCAAAAACAAAAAAAATAACCCGCCGGCTTGGCCTCTTGACTTTTTTACAAAAATCGTTATTATCCAATTATGCCGATTGATGCTCCCTGGCGCAAACTGATTCCCGAACAGGTCCGCAACGTTCCGGATTACGCCGGGGTTTTTGAATGCGCGGATATCCTGCAGGATCTGGTGTATATCGGTTCCACTGATAGCCTGTTGCGCACCATGGAA
>CBFGIH010000069.1:0-7067 GCA_965648775.1 Caldifarciminota bacterium
TGTTTCCATTATTCTCTGGCTTTCCATGTTTGCTTCCGCGATCGTGGATAATATTCCCTTTGCCGCAACCATGGTGCCGGTCATCGCCGGCCTGGCGCACAGCGGCCTGCCTCTAACCACCTTGAGCTGGTCGCTCGCCCTGGGCACGGACATCGGCGGTAATGCGACGCCGATCGGCGCTTCCGCCAATGTCGTGGGTCTGGCTCAAGCCGAGGAAGAGGGTTACAAGGTCGGCTGGCCGCGTTATATTAAATATGCCCTGCCGGCTACGATCCTCGTTGTTCTTATCTGCAATTTTTACTTGCTGCTGAGGTATTTTTAAAATCCTAAAAAAGACATTAACCCGCCACGGTCCGAGAACAACAAAGTTTGCAAAGCGTAGAAGTTAATGCGTGTCGGTGATGACCCGGCGGATCGGGTAAGGAATTTTGATCCCGGCCGCGCGGTATTTTACGATAAGCCGTTTTACGAATTCGTGTTTGATCCGGTACTGATCGGCGAATTCCCGGCAGCGCAGGATGACGTTGAACCGGATGCTCGATTCGCCGAAGGCGTTATAGCGGATAAATGGTTCGAATTCGGTGATGCCGCCCGGTACTTCGCGCATGACTTCGCGTCCACATTCAACCGTAACTCGCTCTACCTGGTCCAGATCGCTGTCATACGATACGCTGACCTCGAAAAGCACGGCCATTTCCCGGTTTGGTTGGTAGTAATTGATGACGATCGTCGAGGCGATTTTCGTATTGGGAATAATGATCATGTTATTGGTCATCGTCCGGATGGTCGTGTTGCGCCATTTAATGTCGGTAACATAACCTTCATCGCCGGTTTCCAGTTTGATGTAATCGCCGGGTTGAATTTGACGCGACAGGATGATGTGCAAGCCGGCGAAGAGGTTGGCGAGCGTGTCCTGCAGGGACAGAGCCACGGCCAGACCGCCGATGCCCAGGGCCGTGATCAGGGGCGTGATGGAGACCCCGAGCATGTGGAGGATGGTTAACAGCCCCAGGGTGAGGATTACCAATTTGGTGAGGGTGGCAAAAAGTGACGCGGATGGCAGGACGCCCGCCGCGTGTTTCGTGTATTCGGTCACCGCGCCGGCGGCAACGCGGGCAAAGAACAGGGTGATGATCATTATTGCCAGGACATGGAGTGCTTTCCGGATAATCATCAGCGTCGGCGCGGGCAGGGGAATCATGAACGTGCTGATGTAAACCGCGATCAGCAGGCAGGCGGCAAGCAGGGTGCCGCGCAGGGCATCCGTGAGGATATTGTCGCCCTGCCATTTGGTGCGGGCTGCTTTCCGGCGCAGCCACACCAGGGCAGTTTTTTCCAGAAGCAGGCCGAGGCCGGCGCCGCTGGCAATAATGATCAACGGTACGATGAAGTGGTGTAAACGGAGAACCGTTACCGGAAGTGAATTTGGCATGCGGTCAATGATAAATAATTAATAGCGGATGTCAAGGCAATGGTTGACAGGCGACGGCCGGGGTATATTATTTGAAAACGACTATGAAAAAAAGTTCCCTGGAAAAAACCGTTATCAGCGTGAAGCCATCGTATAAACATCGGGTGCCCCACAAGTCGACCCGCCGGCACCGGGATAAGACCAAGTACACGCGCAAGGGCCGTCAGCGCGATCAACGGCAGGTTGAGCTGAATCATGAGATAACGGAGAAATAAAATTTTACCATAACCGGCAGGTTGACTTAACTACCCAGACCCATATAATATTAAATGGAGCTTGAGGAATTATAACGATGAAATTAATTATTGTATCAAACCGCTTACCGATAACCATCATTCAGGAAAAGGGTGCTCTGCAATACCGCGAAAGCGCGGGCGGTTTGGTTTCGGGGTTGAGCGCTTACCTGGATACGATGAAAGGCACGCTTTTAACCCGCGAGGATTGTCAGTGGCTGGGCTGGCCCGGTTCGACGATTGACGAATCGCAACGGCCAGAAGTGAGTGATGTTCTGCGTCAGCATTTCCATGCCCATCCCGTTTTTCTCCCCGAAGAGGACATGGATAAGTTCTACCTTGGTTTCTGCAACCGGACCATCTGGCCGCTTTTTCATTATTTTCCATCATATGTTGTTTACGACAGCAGTTTCTGGTCGAGTTACCAACGAGTGAATCAGGTGTTTTGCGATACCCTGGCTGAGATCGCCGAAGCCAGTGATTTGATCTGGATTCATGATTACCATCTTATGCTTTTGCCCGGCATGATCAGAGAAAAAATACCCGGTGCCGCGATCGGCTTTTTTCTGCACATACCATTTCCTTCGTTTGAAATCTATCGTTTGCTTCCTCATCCGTGGCGCCGGGCAATCCTGGAAGGCTTGTTGGGGGCGGACCTCATTGGTTTTCACACGCAGGAATATACCCAATATTTTCTTCGCTGTGTATTGCGGATTATGGGTTATGATCATAACCTGGGGTTGATCAATTTGAACAAGCGGATGGTCAAGGCCGAAACTTTTCCCATGGGCATTGATTTCAATAAATACCACCATGCCTGGAATGCGAAAGAAGTAAAAAAAGAAAGATCGCGCTTAAGTAAAAATTTCGCTGGATATAAAATAATCCTGTCCATTGACCGGCTTGATTACTCCAAGGGTATAATCAACCGCTTGAAGGGATTCGAACTATTTCTGGAGAAAAACAATGATTGGATCGGCAAGGTTATTCTTGTGCTCATCCTGGTCCCCTCCCGGATTGGTGTGGACCAGTATCAGCAGATGAAAAAGCAGATTGATGAACAGATTAGCATCATCAATGGGCGCTTCGGTCGGATGGATTGGACGCCGATCATCTACCAGTATAAATTTTTATCATTTAACGACCTTTCCGCTCTTTACGGCGTAAGCGATGTTTGTCTGGTGACTCCCTTGCGTGATGGCATGAATCTGGTGGCCAAGGAATATATCGCGGCGCGGCATGATAAAACCGGCGTCCTGGTGCTGAGTGAAATGGCCGGGGTCGCGAAGGAGATGGGCGAGGCGATTATCGTAAATCCCAATCACGTGGATGAATTGGCCGCAGCTTTGCAGGAAGCCCTGGCCGTGACCAGGGAAGAGCAGATCCGGCGGAATCTGATCATGCAGAAGCGGTTGCAACGCTACGATGTCGGACGCTGGGCCGCTGAATTCATCGGCCGCCTGCAGACCCTGAAAAAAGAGCAGATTGAAAAATATCACGCTAAATATCTGAGCCCGGATGTCTGGCACAAACTGCGCCTGGGATTTCAGGAAGCGCGGAAGCGAATTATTTTTCTGGATTATGACGGAACCATCATTCCGTTTGATCCCGAACCAATGCAGGCGCAACCGACTCCGGAATTGAGGTCATTGCTGGAGCAACTATCCCGGATTGCCGAAACCGAGATTGTGATCATCAGTGGCCGCGACCGGCACACGCTCGAGGATTGGTTTGGCCGTCAGCCCTTGAATCTGGTCGCGGAGCATGGCGTCTGGGTTAAGCCCAGGCAAGAAACATGGCAGATGATCAAGCCGTTGATGAATGACTGGAAACCGCGGATTCTGCCGGTACTCGAAATCTATACTGACCGCCTGCCGGGATCATGGGTTGAAGAAAAAGATTACTCCGTGGTTTGGCATTTTCGCAAGGCGGACCCCGAGTTAAGCTCGATCCGGGCCAAGGAATTGATGGACGAACTGCTGAGTTTGACCGCCAATATCGATGTTCAAGTCCTCCCGGGAAACCGGGTGATTGAAATCCGCAATGCCGGTGTCAACAAGGGGGTGGCGGGTCTTTACTACCTGAAAAGAGATTATTACAATTTTATCATGGCAATCGGTGATGACTGGACCGACGAAGATTTGTTCCGGGCACTTCCGACCGAGGCCTACACGATCCGTCTGGGCATGGTTGCCTCCCATGCGCAGTTCAACCTGTTCGAGCGCAAGGAAATATTTTCCCTGCTTAGGGACCTGGCGACCGCCAACCGCGTTACCTGAGCCCAATGAGTTTTTTCCAATTTTACACTCCTTTTCAGCTGATCACGCTTCTGGGCAAAAAAGCCCGCAATCCGGTTGAACTGCTGGAGTACATCCGGACCGTGCCGGATTCCTCAATCTATTACCACACGCACCGTTTTCTTCAACAGCACCATTATCTATCTCCCGAGCCGACCAATGATTTTGCCTATTGGTTAACGAATGTCCTCAATCTCAAGAAGCTGGGTGAATCTTTTGCGGGCGTGGACATGGTTTCCTTGCGAGGACTGGCGGATATACGGTCGTCTTTTATCATTCTTCTGGAAAACTTTCTCAACGGCGCCGAGCGGTTACCGGAATGCCCGCAAGGTGAGGAGTTTCATTTCATGGGTTGCGTCACTTTCCTTTTGCCAGCGCCTAACGTGGCTCATGATCTCAGACAGTTCACCGCCGCTTTGGAAAAAATAAGTATTGATTCATTTTACTATCACATTTTCGAGGCTCGATTCCAGCCGGGCGGCGAGAAAAATGATTTTTCAACCTGGTTGGAAACCATCGGTGCAAGGGCCGCTGCGCAAGAGATCAGGTGTCTTGACCCATACCATTTTACCCTTGATGGCCTGCGAAAGCGAATATTAACATTGCTGCGGCGCTATGATCAACATTGAACATTACGCCCCGATCTGCGGTCAGAAGGTCATAGATGAACTGCGTTTATTGGCCGAGCGGCTCCAGGGCAAGAAGGTGATAAACATCAATTCGACCGCGGTTGGTGGGGGAGTGGCCGAGATCCTGAGCCGGATGATTCCCCTGTTAAAACAGCTGGCGGTGGACGTGAAATGGGATGTGATTAAGGGCGATGAGAAATTCTTTGGCATCACCAAAAAAATACATAATGCCCTCCATGGTGCGAAGGTCGACATCACTCCCGATGAATTTCATTATTTCCTTGAGATCAATCAGGATAATGCGGAAGAAATAGATTTGAACGCGGATGTCATTTTTGTTCATGATCCTCAGCCGATTGCGCTGATAAATAAAAAAACGGGAACGAACAATCATTGGTTATGGCGCTGCCATATAGATTTCACCGAACCTCAACCGGTGGTTATGGATTTTCTGACGTCGTTCATCCAGCAGTATGACCGCGCGGTTTTTTCTGCTCCGGCTTTTGCGCGCACCCTCGGCCTGCCCCAGATTTTGATTTCTCCATCCATTGATCCTTTTAGTGATAAAAACCGCGAACTGACCGAAGCAGAAATTGACCGCGTGTTTCAGCTATTTCAAATTGACCGGGATCGGCCGATCATAACCCAGATATCCCGATTTGACTACTTGAAAGATCCCGTGGGCGTGATCCATGTCTACCAGCTGGTTAAGCGGCATACCGATTGCCAGCTCGTCCTTGCCGGTGGAGGCGCCACCGACGACCCTGAAGGTATGATGGTCCTGGAGGAAGTGCGCTGCGCTGCGGAGAAAGATCCCGACATCCATGTTTTGTTCCTGCCGCCGGCGATCTGGAAATTAACGCCCTGCAGCGAGGTTCAAACGTGGTTTTACAGAAATCGCTCAAAGAAGGATTCGGGTTAACCGTGGCGGAAGCGCTGTGGAAAGAAAAACCGGTGATTGCTTCAGCCGTCGGCGGGATTCCCCTGCAGATCGCTCATAAGTATTCGGGAATTCTCACCCGCACTCTGGAAGGAACCGCTCATTATCTGAAACAGCTTTTAAATGAACCGGATTATGCCCGCAAACTCGGTAAAAATGGCCGCGAGCACATACGAAATAACTTTCTCATTACCCGGCATATCCGCGATTATTTGCTGCTTTTTTTGTCCCTCTATCATCCAGGTGATGTCGTCAGATTGTAATGGATAAAGTATACACTTTTCTGACAGGCAGCAAAGTGTATACTTTTACCTTAAACCGTAGCGAAATCCTATTTTGATTATAATTTGCGGATCTTGATTATAGCCCTGCACTGATTATACTAATAATAATGAACTCATTTAAACGAACCCTCTCTCTTGCCCATCGTTGCGTTGCTAATTACCTCCAACGACGCCCCTTTTGCGTTTCCTATGAAATTACTTATCATTGTAACGCGCGTTGCCGACATTGCCATCTTGGCGGTACAGTTCAGGAAACACGGGTTCCTGCAAATCGGTTTGCCGAGATCACGCGCGAGCTCAAACCGGTCGTGGTCCAGATCTCCGGCGGAGAGCCCCTGCTTCATCCCGAATTGACCGCCATCATCCGGGTCACGCGCCGGGTGAACCGTTCTCCCTATATTGTCATCACCACCAATGGTTCCCTCTTGAACCGGCATAAATATCAGGAATTATTAAAAGAAGGCGTGGATGAATTCTCTCTATCTTATGATTTTCCAGACGAACGACACGATGAATTTCGCGGCATCAAAGGACTTCAAGGACGGATTCACGCTCTTTTGAATTCATTTCACCCAAATGAACAACCAGCCATCACCCTGGCCTGCGTCATCCAGAACGACAATCTTAGCGACTTGATAACCATGGCCGAGCAAGCGAGAAAATGGCGAATTCGGATCAGTTTCAGCGCTTATACTTGGCTGCGAACCAAGAAAAAGGATTTGATGATAACTCCGGGACGTTTACCGGAATTGCGACGAACCATTGATCGGCTGCTGGCATTTAAGAAAAAATACCGCAATATCTACACGTCGGATTACATTCTCAACCGTCTTGCCGGTTACTTTGAACGCGGATCGGTTCCGAATTGCCGCGCCGGTGAATCAATGCTCGTTGTCAATCCTGATGGTACGTTTTCCCCTTGTGGTTTGATTATTACCAGTTACCGCAGTTTCCGGGAAATCCGGAAAGATTTCATCAAGAAAAACAGGTGTTCTTTCTGCTATACCGCGAGCCGGGCTAATTCCGAACGACCTACGCGTTACCTGATCAAGGATGCGCTGGTCGCGCTTCCCCGGCGTGTGTAAACTCATCTGTTAAAAGTATACACTTTGCTGACAGGCAGCAAAGTGTATACTTTTGCTTATGGTGTGCGGGATGAAATAGCAGTAAAATAGCTGATTTTATTGACATAAAAATCATTCTATATATACTT
>CBFGIH010000070.1:0-4527 GCA_965648775.1 Caldifarciminota bacterium
GCCGCGGATTTCAGCGATTCCAAAACGCCGCGGATCCTGAACGGCTTTCAGGGCCAGGACGTTGTGGGCCGCCGAGCAGAATTTTTTAAAATTGATGTCGATGATCGTATCGCCCAGCAACACCATGGTCGGCCCCTTTAAACCCTGGCTGCCCAGATAAACCGCGTGACCAAGGCCCCGGCGTTCCGGCTGGGTCACAAACCGGAATGAATAACGGTAACGACGACAGAATTCCTTGATCTGGTCGCCCTTGGCGCCCAGAATAATGACCAGCCGGTCAACCGGCAAAGCACGAAAGGCATCCAGGATATGACCGAGGATCGGTTTGCCCGCCACGAAAAGCAGGCATTTGGGCAGGATGTGCGTATGGGGCTTGAGCCGCACGCCCTCGCCCGCCACCGGGATAATAATATTCATTTTGAAAAGTATAATGATAAATATTCAGCCGTCAATATCCGCCGCCGGTTTAATGTTTGGCGGTGGTCGGAACGGCTTTTACGAAGAAAAATTTTTAACTAAAACCGCCAGATCGGTATAGACCGCGACCGTGTCCACCTTGATATCCGCGGCGATTTTAACGACCAGATCTTTAAGGATTTTGCTCGGGCCGATTTCCAGAAACCGATCGTAACCGGCCTTTTTTAAATTGGTGATCGCCTGAACCCAGTTCACCTGGCCGAGCATCTGTTTTTTAAAGGCCGCCCGGATTTCATCGGCCTGGATAAGCATCTTCTGTTCCACCACCGAGTAAAAGCGAACCGAAGGCGGTCGAAATTCGAGCGTGTCGAGAAAACAGCTGAAATCCTCTGCGGCTGACTTCAACATGGGACTGTGCCAGGCACCGCCGACATCCAGCGGAATGCTGCGGCCGCGGTTCTGGCTGACATAAGGCGTCAACAGTTTGAGCGCCTCTCGGGCGCCGGCGACGACAATCTGACCTGGCGCATTGATGTTGGCCACCACCAGCGGTTGACCTAATTCCGCCGAAATCCTCTGGCATTCCGCCTCCAGCTGGTCCTGCGCGACATTGATCACCGCCATCATCGCTCCCTGCCCGGCGCCGGCCTCCATCAGTTCTCCGCGCCGGCGGATCATCCTGAGGCCATCGGCCAAACTCAAGGCACCGCTGTAAACGATCGCGGTCGCTTCGCCCAGGCTGTGGCCAAGCGCGATCTCACCGCTTAAGCCCAGATCGCGGAGAATCGCGGCGTAAGCCAGTGAAACCGCGGCGATCGCCGGTTGGGCAATGCTGGTTCGGCTGCTGGTCTGCGCGGCGGCCTCGCCCCACAAATGATTTTTCAGGTCATAACCCAGAATCGCCGACGCCTGATCAATGATTTCCCGGCACCGGGGATAACTGGCATACAGATCCCGGCCTACGCCGGGTTTGAAGGCACCCTGTCCGTCAAACAGAAAAACAATGTCTTGCATTCATCCTCCTTCAATGAACAACTGACTGATCAGCTCTCTTCAAGAATCACGACCGCTACCGCCAGATCCCGGGTGTGGCTGATCGAAACGTGGATCTTGGTCACGCCCAGACTGCCGGCGATTTCAGCGGTGCGGCCGGTGAGTTCCACGTAAGGTGCGCCCGAGGGCTCGTTCAACACCGTCACGTCGCGGAAGGTCGCGCCCCGGCGCCAGCCGGTCTTGATCGCCTTGAGCACCGCCTCTTTTACCGCAAACCGGCCTGCCAGCTCTTCAAAACGCAGGCGGCCGCGGTCGGACAGCTTGATTTCCCGTTCACTGAAGATCCGCTGTAAAAAACCCGCAGTTCGCTTCACGGCTTTTTCCACCCGCGCCACTTCAATCATATCGATCCCGATGCCGACGATCGCCATGCTTATATTTTTTCCTTGATGCCGGTGATAGCCGGGCACCTGATCTTTAAACGCTGGTAGAACCGGCCGACCCGCGGCCGGTCAATATAATAGCCGCCGATCTCAATGTGGTATTCGCCCACCGAACCCACCAGGCTGCCCTGCCGGTTCTCCCGCCAGGACACGGCTCGTTTTTTAAGATTGACCGCGCAGATCAGATTCAACTCTCCGGCGGAGGTCGTCGCCAGGTCAGTGGCAGACGGTTTGACCGTGGCCTCGCTCTGACCAAAAACCGTGTGTGAATGATAATCGCCGATGAACTCGAGACCTTCGGATAAATTTTTGAGAATGGCGTTGATGCGCTCGGCCCGCTTCAAATCAACAGTGGTGTGGGCAAATCCGCTTTCCGCGGTCAGATAAGGAATAGCATACTCCACCCGGAATTTATTTTCCGCCTTGAGACCAATCAGATAACCAATTGTTTCCCGCCGAAAGGTTTCCACAGCCGAGGAGATGATCGCCAAAAAAGCCGGCAGTTGCAGGTATGCTTCATACATAACCGGCGGGGTTCTCACCAGCTTCAGTGCGCCGGGCTCAGGAATTTCTTGCTGCTTCATGGTAATTGTTTGTTATCCGGTCCAGCCGTTTTAAAATTCTCTCCCGGCCGATCAGGGCCATGGTTTCAAAAAGCGGTGGTCCGTCCGTGACGCCGGTGATGAACAACCGCAGCGGATGGATGATGCGGGCGCGGGGAAGCTGCCGGTCCCGCGCCAGGGCCGACAGTTCGGCATCAAGCCGGCTCGCGTAATCATTTCCCGGCGGATTGATGACTTCGATTCTTCTCCGGTATTCTGCTATGATTTCCATCACTTCCGCGCGGCAATATTTATTGAGGGCGCTCTGGTCATACTCAAAATCGTCGGTGAAAAAATATCTGACTTTGACGATATCTTTCAACACCTTTAATCTCGGACGCATGATCCGGCAGATCTCCTCGATCCGCTGTTTTTCCGGTGGAGACACCGTCTCCGCGATCAAACCCGCCTGAACCAGGTAGGGCACGGTCAGTTCCAGGTAGCGCTGCTCGGGCAGACGGTTGATGATGTATTGGTTGTTCATCCACTCCAGCCGTTTCTCGTCGAAAACCGCGTTGGCGGGATTGATCCGCTCCAGGGAAAAACGCTCAATCATGAACTGACGGTCCATGAGTTCCACATCGCTGCCGGGCGACCAACCGAGCAGGGCGAGCATGTTGACCACGGTTTCCGGCAGGTATCCTTCCTCGCGGTAATCCAGGACTGACCGGGCACCCAGCCGTTTGGACAATTTTTTTCGATCCGGGCCGAGGATCACGGGCAGGTGGCCGAAAAGAGGCTTGGCCAGATTCAGGGCTTCGTACAGCAGGATCTGCTTGGGCGTGTTGGCGATGTGCTCAACACCCCGGATCACGTGGGAGATTTTCATTTCGTAGTCATCAATGACGCAGGCGTAATTATAGGTCGGCATGCCGTCGGTCTTGATGATGATAAAATCGTCCAGCTCCCGGCTTTGCTTTTCGACCCGGCCATGCACCAGATCGTCAAAAGCCACGGTGACACCATCCGGTATGCGAAAACGCAGGGTTCGGGGCAGACCGCGGTCGAGCCGCGCCTGCACTTCGGCGGGAGAGAGCTGCAGGCAGCGCCGATCGTACTGCCAGCCGCCGGTCTGCTTGATCCCCGCTTCGCGCCGGGCGGCGATCTCTTCCGCGGGGCAGAAACACCAGTAGGCCTGACCCTGGTCTATCAACCGGGACAGATAACGGTGATAAATTTCCCGGCGCTCGGATTGGTAATAAGGTCCGAAGGGCCCTTCCTTCGCCGGGCCTTCATCATAATCAAGCCCCAGCCACGCCAGCACGTCCAGAATGACATCGATCATGGCTCGGGAGGAACGATTCGCATCCGTGTCTTCGACCCGGATGATGAACTTGCCGCCGTGATGCCGGGCAAAAAGCCAGTTATAAAGCGCGGTCCGGGCACTGCCAATGTGAAAAAAGCCGGTCGGGCTTGGCGCCATGCGTACGCGGATTTCATCATTCATATAATCCTATCGTGCAGCTGAATCTAACCAAATAATTGTTATTGCCTTTTCTTTGGTCAGGGATTAGCATTTAGGAATGAGGGCTTAGCACCAATGACGGTCATTCCCATTAACTGTTGCTATGTTATTAACTAATCCCTAAAAAATCTTAATTATTACTAATTCCCAATCCCGACAATTACGGAGAGAGGGAGATTTGAACTCCCGTCCCATCTTTCGATGAGAAACCGCTTAGCAAGCGGGTGCCTTAGACCACTCGGCCATCTCTCCTTGTTCCGCGTAATTCGCGGAACCGAATATTGCTGATTGCTGCTGGTTTCTGAAAAAATAAATTTAAAAAAGATCGAATTATTTTTTTATAAAACTTATTTTTTATTTACTAACTACTCCGCATCTTGATCTGCGTCCAGATCATCAATGTCATTTATATAAACTTGCCAATCTAAATGCCATTGCTCCTTAACCACCAATTGCTATTACCCATTTACTGTTAGTCGTGCCAAGCTGGGCTTGGCACACGGAGGGCGAGGGATTCGAACCCCCATGGGATTGCTCCCGGCGGATTTCAAGTCCGCTGCCTTACCAGTTAGGACTAGCCCTCCCAAATCGGGCGGATTTTTATTAT
>CBFGIH010000070.1:4537-6978 GCA_965648775.1 Caldifarciminota bacterium
AGATTGTTGTTTTTGTCAATGATTTCCGCCCGATCTGGCTTATGACATGCAGCTTATCGCTTTTGACCATATCACCGATATCTACCGCAATATCGCTGCAATCTGCTTTATCATCACGCTCATCGCTATTATATATTGACATTTTGTTAAAATAGGTTAATATTGAGTCTATGTGGTCGAAAAAAGAAGTCAAGGCTAAACCCGAGCAGAAACTCGATTTACCCCCGGGTATCTGGCTAAAATGCGACAGCTGCGGTGAGATTCTTTACCGCAATGAACTGGAAAAAAATCTCTGGATTTGCAGCAAGTGTAACTTTCATTTCCGTATCAACTGCCGCAAATACATCGAATTGCTGCTGGACAATGGCGAGATTGAGGAAATCGACCGTCACCTTGAACCGCTCGATCCCCTGGAATTCCCGGAGTACAAGAAAAAAATTAAGGATGCCCAGAAAAAAACCGGCCTGAAAGAAGGCATCATCACGGGCATCGGCGCGATTGGCGGCGTGCCGGTCGTGTTCGGCGCCATGGAATTCGGGTTCATTGGCGGCTCCATGGGTTCGGTGATCGGCGAAAAAGTCGCCCGGGCGGCGCGGAAAGCCCGGGAAAAGAATTATCCCCTGATCATCATCTCCACCACCGGCGGCGCCCGGATGCAGGAAGGCATTCTCTCCCTCATGCAGATGGTCAAAACTTCGGCTGAACTGGCCTTGCTCAATCAGAAAAAGCTTCTGTACATTTCCATCCTGGTCAATCCGTCCTACGCCGGGGTCATGGCATCGTATGCATCGCTGGGTGACATCATCATTGCTGAACCCGGCGCCATGATGGGTTTTACCGGTCCGCGCGTCATCGAGCAGACGATCGGCGAGAAACTGCCGCCCGGCTTTCAACGCTCGGAATTTATGATGGAGCACGGCCTGGTTGATTTGCTGGTGTCGCGCAAGGACCTGCGCAGCACGTTGATCCGAATCCTGACCACCGTCGTCAAAAATGGCCGAACTCCGGCTAAATAATGTTTCCAAAGTTTTTGACAAGAATATCTGGGCGGTTCGCAATATCACCCTCGCGGTCAAGGAACAGGAATTCTGCATCCTGCTTGGACCATCCGGCTGCGGCAAGACCACCATTTTAAGACTCATCGCCGGCCTGGAAAAACCTGATGCCGGTGAAATATACATCGATGACAATTTAATCAACGATTTCCCGCCGGACAAACGGGACGTGGCGATGGTTTTTCAGAACTACGCGCTTTATCCCCACATGTCGGTTTATGAAAACATGGCTTTTGGCTTGCGAATGCGAAAATATCCCCTGGCTGACATCGAACCGCGGGTCAGGGAAGCAGCGCAAGTACTGGGTATCAGTCATTTATTGCGCAGGAAACCGCGTCAGCTTTCTGGCGGTGAACGGCAAAGGGTGGCGCTGGGCCGGGCCCTGGTCCGTCAGCCGAAAATATTCTTGTTTGACGAACCCCTCTCCAACCTTGACGCCAAACTCCGGATCCAGATGCGGATTGAAATCGCCCGCCTGAGGGAACAAATTCATTCGCCCGTGGTTTATGTCACCCATGATCAAATCGAGGCCATGACCCTGGGTGACCAGATCGCCGTCATGAAGGACGGCGCCATACAACAAATCAGCGACTCGGCGACGCTTTATGAACATCCGATCAACCGTTTCGTAGCCGGGTTTATCGGCACCCCGCCGATGAACTTCATTCCCGGCAACATCATTCGGGATCACGATCAGGTGCGCTTTCAGGCCGAGGAAGTAATACTGGACCTGAAAGCGGAACATGGCCGCCATGCAGGCCGAGCCGTGATTATCGGCATCCGGCCTTCTGATTTTTTCACGCCGGGATCGCCCCTGAAAATCAAAGTGGATGCCATCGAACCCCTGGGCACGGAAAAATATCTCTCGGGACGACTCGGCGCCTACACGGTGCAGGCGCGGCTGCCAGACGGACTAAAAGCCCAGCGCGGTGAAACCATACCCTTGACCGTCAATCCGGATAAAATATACTTGTTTGATGGAGAAACCGATTCCACCCTCGACTAAACGACATCGGCTGCGCTGGTTTTTAATTTTGCTCGCGGCCCTGGTGGCGGGTTTTAGCGTTGGCGGCTTCATTGCTGTCATGAACGGCTTGCCGCCGGCCGAGTCCATTTCCTTTTTCAACCCGCCGGTGGCGACGCGGGTCTATGATCAAAATGACAGCCTGGTCGGCGAATTTTTCGTGGAACGCCGCGAATTGACCAGCCTGGCGCGGGTGCCCAAGCACTTAAAAGACGGTTTCATCTGCATTGAGGACCGGCAGTTCTACAAGCACTGGGGCGTCAATATCTTCGCCCTGCTCCGATCCGTTTTGAAGAACATTATTTACATGCGGATCGTGGGCGGCGGTTCCACCATCACGATGCAACTGGCCCGCAACATGT
>CBFGIH010000071.1:0-6915 GCA_965648775.1 Caldifarciminota bacterium
GCCGGTGACAGTAGACGGCGGTTAAAGCCGCCGTCGCGCCTACCTATGAGAGGATATAGTTTTCTAACGGGATTTATCCAATTAAACCGCCGGCCGCTTCGGCGGCGCGGTATGACGATCGGACCATGGGTCCGCTGATGACCACCGGTATGCCCAGTTGCCGGCCCAGGCGGTAAAAACTGTCAAATTCCTCAGGTCGGTAAAAACGCCTGACCGGCAGGCAGTGGAGGGAGGGCTGCAGGTATTGGCCAATGGTGACAATGTCGACCGGCACGCGGGCGAGGTCGCGCATGGTTTCCACAATTTCCTCTTCAGTTTCACCCAGTCCGACCATGAACCCGCTTTTAATCGCCGGGTCTTTGGAAAGTTCCCGGATGATATACAATAAAGACAGGGATTGATCATAATTGCTGCGCGGATCGCGGACGCCAGCGGTCAAACGGCGGACGGTTTCCAGGTTATGGCCGATCACGGCCGGTCCGGCGCTGATGATTGGTTTTAAGCGTTCGGATCGTCCGGCAAAGTCGGGTATCAGAATTTCCACCATGGTCTGGGGATTAAATTTTTTGATTGCTTGAATCGTGTCGGCGTACTGACCACTGCCCTGGTCAGACAGGTCATCCCGGTCAACCGAAGTTATGATCACATAACGCAGGCCCAGTTCACGCACTGCTTGTGCGACCCGCTGCGGTTCGGCCGGGTCAAGCGGTTCGCCCCGTGCTGCGTGCCGGACGCTGCAGAAACGGCAGGCCCGGGTGCAGGTTTTACCGAGAATCATGAACGTCGCGCTTTTTTTATTCCAGCATTCGGTAATGTTCGGACAGCGGGCTTCCTGGCAGACCGTAGCCAGTTGTTGACGCTGGAGAAGATCAAAAATCTGACGGTAGCCTGGTCCCGAGGGTATCCGATATTTTATCCAGGCCGGTATTCGGAGCCTATGGTGGCTGTTCATGAAGTGGCGCTTTTTTTAAGAAATTGTTCCTGGAAATGATTCTTAATTTGTTCTTTTACTGCGGCCAGGTCAACTTCGCGGTTCAAAATTTCGCACATAGAAGTCATTCTGACACCGGCCAGGCCGCAGGGGTTGATGAGCTGGAAGTATTGCAAATCGGTGTTGACATTCAGGGCGAAACCATGAAAACTCACCCAGTGTTGGACCGCGATGCCGATGGAACAGATTTTACCACGATCGGTCCACACGCCGATCAATTTTTCCCGCTGAACCGCGGCGATGCCAAAATCGCGGAGCACATGAATGATGGTTTCCTGGAGCCGTGTGATGAATGGTTTGATGCCGGTCAAACCCTGCCGGATATTGAAGATCGGATAACCCACCAGCTGTCCGGGACCATGAAAAGTGACATCGCCGCCGCGTTCGATATGGTAAAATTCGATTCCCCGATCTTTCAGGAGTTTAATCGGCAGGAGCAAATTTGTTTCCTTGCCGTTTTTACCCATGGTTATCACCGGTTCATGTTCGACCAACAGGAGGGTATCCGGAATGTTGTTTTCGACCCGTTGCTGGTGCAGGGATTTCTGAAGATCCCAGGTTTCCTGATAACCACGGCGCCCAAGATCAATGATGCGCAGTTCGTCTCCGTTCATAGACGAGGTTTAGTATATCCTGTTTGGCGAAAAGGTCAAGCCGGGTGGCCATGCCCGCGGTTTAAACCACAAACCAGATGAAAGAAAAGCGATCGCAGACGGGTTTGAACGCCGTTTGCACTGCTCAGTGATCGGTCCATGCTGGTTCATGCTTTTTATGCCCGGATATAATCAAAGATGAAGCGGGTGCTAAGCGGTTATCACCGCCGCCGGTAATATATGCGGTGATGGAATGGTATGCGCTTAATTATCTTCGTTTTCTGAAGATCGGCCAGCGCCTGGTGAACGGACGTCTGGTTCGCGGTCAGGGCTTTAGCGATCGCCGCCGGTGTTTCAGGCCGGCGTTTTAGAATTTCCAGAATTTCTTTTTTTAATCTAATCAATGGTTTGGGCCGGACCGCCGATGTGAAGTCGGCCGCGATTGCGCAATTGGGACCCAGTGCCCGTTGAATTTTTTTTAGCTCTGACCTGGATAAAGGCAGGGCCGCCGGGTCGCGGGGCGGACGGATGACCGTGTTCAAATAGATCCGGTCGGGTCGTATCCGGGCGATGGCCTTTTGCAGACCTCGGATCACCCGCGGCGAGTCATTATACCCCCGCACGAGCATGATTTCCAGCCAAATCCGGCCTTTAAATTCTCGACGAAAATCAACCAGGCCCTGGATGATTTTATTGACAGACAGTGCGGGATGGGGCTGATTGATCCGGCGGAAAGTTCTTTGCGAGGCAGCACAGAGCGTGGGCATGACAAGATCGGCGTGGCGCAGATCGTTTCTGACCTGCGGCTGCCCAAGAGTGGAGCCGTTGGTAATCACGCAAATCGGAATGTCGCTTTTCTTTTTCAAACCGGTAATCAGTTCGCCGATGGCGGAATTGAGCGTCGGTTCGCCTGAACCGGAAAAAGTCAGGAAATCAATGTCGCGGTGTTTACGGATTTTGGTCAGGACCTGTTTGAGAATCGTCCGAGGGGGGATATATGGTTTGCGGATCGTGGTTCTTAGTGTCGTGGCCCCGCACTGGCAGTAAACGCAGTTAAAGGTGCATACCTTGTGCGGAGTCAGATCTATGCCCAGGGAGCGTCCCAGGCGCCGCGAAGGCACCGGGCCGTAAATGTATCCTGATCGACGGGTGTGGTCGGATTTCAGCGTAAGCGGTTTTTACCCTTGAGGTGCAAAACGGTCGGGACAAACGTTTCTGCCTGGTTTAGAGGCACAGAAGCGTAAGCAAGGATGCAGATGCGGTCGCCCTTTTTGCCTTTATGCGCGGCCGGTCCATAAAGGAAAATCGCTCGCGAACCAGGTTTTTCCCGTATCGTGTAAGTAATGAAGCGCTCGCCGTTGTCATAATTCAGGACGTGAACTTTTTCGCCCGATGCCAGGCGGGCGGCGTCCATGATCGCACCGTCGATGCCAATGCTGCCTTGATAAAACAGTCTGGTGCCGGTGATGGTAACTTCTGTGATCTTGGAGCGCAGGACTTCGATTCGGACATCCGCGACTGGAGATAACGCCAGCCCATCGCGAATGATGGCCTGATGACCGGCAAAAGGAATCACGGGCAGGTGGTCAGGCGGAACATATCGGGCCGCAGTGGTGTCACTGCCCGGCCGCAAGCGTCCGGCAACCGGCATTACTTCATAGGCAACAAGTATCACGTTGCCATAAAGGCGGGTTGATTCAGTGTAGACGCCGATTAGCCGTTGAATTCGGCCGCGGATGCCGGTTTCCTCACGCAATTCCCGGATCGCGGTTTGCTCTGGTTTTTCATTTTCTTCCACGAATCCAGAGGGCAGAGCCCAGTGGCCGCGTCCAGGTTCAATGCCGCGCTTGATGAGCAACAGATCGCCGTGGGCATTGCGCACGAACACTACGGCCGAGGGCAGGGGATTGGTGAAATATTTCTGGCCGCAACCGGGGCAAAAGCGGTAACGGTTGTGTTCCTCCACGCGGGTCACCAACACGTGCCGGCAGGCAGGACAGAAAGAGAATTTGTTCAAGCGCGCAACCCTTCCAGATCTTCGTTCAAGCACTGTAAAATTCGGTGGAGATCGGCATTATGTTTCTGCGCCAATTCTTCGATTGTGCCCCAGAATGGTTCTCCGCAAACCAGGCAGGGCAGACCGAGACGGACAAAGATCTGGACCGCCTGCGGGTAATTTTCCATCAGGTCTTCGATCCGCGTGTCCTTGGTTATGCGGGCCATGAGCAAGTATATCCGAAATCAAAAAAAAATCAACTATCCGGTTATAGACACGGCTAATAATCGGAATATAATTGATCGTTTATGTACCCGCCCGTCAACCGTTTCGTGAACTGGCTCTTGGCCGCGGTCCTGGGGGTAATCATCATTCTTGTTTTCCAACCGGTTAAGAATTATGAATTCCTGCGCTGCTGGGATGACCATATCTATGTCCTGGAAAATGAGGCCGTCCGGGAATTCAACCTGGCTAAAATCGCCACCAACCGCGTCCTCGGCAATTATCATCCTTTGACTCTGTTTTCGTATGCGGTCCAATACCATTTGTTCGGCGCGAATCCACGGGGCTACCATGTTTTCAGCCTGATCGGGCATGCGGTCAATTGTCTGCTGGCCGCCTGGTTGATTGGTCTGCTCACTGGATCAAGCTGGGCTGGTTTTCTTGCGGGTCTGATCTATGGCCTGCATCCCCTGCGGATTGAACCAGTAGCCTGGATTTCGGCGCAAAAAGATTTGTTGGCTACGGCCGGCGCTTTACTGATGATCATCGCCTATATTTATTTCCGCCGGACCGGCCGCCGGTCATTTCTTCTTCTGAGTTACTGTAGTTTCGGAGCCGCGGTGCTGGCCAAGGCCACGGTTTTATTGATGCCCCTGTTTCTGATGGTCCTGGATTACCGTCTTTGGCCAATAGCCCGGCCGCAGCGCTGGCGGGTTATGCTGCCTTTTGCCGTTCTGGGAATCATGGTCGGCGTCATGGCTCTGACCAGCCGCGCGGTTTATCAGACCGAACTGGGCGAGTCTGCCTTTGGTTTGCTGACGGTCTGCCGCGTCAGTGTCGCGCGTCTGTTTTATTATTTTCTCGGCCGGCAGTTTCTGCCGGATACCGGCGCCGGTTACATCAATTTATACGGGATAATGCATAACGGTCTACCGTGGTGGCCATTCATTGTCGCCCTGCTGGTCTTATCCGTGCTGGCTTGGTTGGTTATCCGGCCAGGCACGGTTGCGGGGAAATTGTTAATTGCCGTAGCTTTTTTCATGCTGGCCATCATGCCGGTTTTGCCGGCGATGAATTTGGGGTTCCGTGCAGATCGGTTTGTTTATCTGGCTTCGATCGGCATTATCTATTTACCCGCCGAGGCGGGAATATGGTTGGCCCGGCGTTTTAAGTTTGGCGCGCTGGCTGCCTCCCTGGCGGCTATTATCCTGGCCGCGATTTTTGCTGCTGCCGCGGCGCCACGGCTGAGAAGCTGGCAGGATTGCACTACCCTGACGCGTTCTTTCACCGAAACGTATCCAAATGATCCCACTGCCTGGATGACCCGCGGGCTCGCGCACGCTGACCGGTTAGATTATCCCCGAGCAGAGGAGTATTATACCCGTAGTCTGACGCTTAATCCCGGTTACGCATTGGTTTATAATCTGCGGGGATTGGTTCGGCACCGTCAGGGTCGGTTTGAACCGGCGCTTGATGATTTCACCCGCGCCGTGGAAACCGATCCGCATTATGCCGAGGCCTGGTACAACCGCGGCAACCTGTATTATGATTTGGGCCGGATTCCCGATGCGCTCAACGATTACACCCGGGCGGTGATGCTTGATTCGTCACATGCTGAGACTTTTTATAACCGGGGCAATTGCCGGGCCCGCCTGGGCGATTTTGAAGCTGCCCTTGATGATTTCGATCAGGTGCTTTTGATTGATCCCCGACATCACCGCGCACGAATTAACCGAGCACGACTCTATTTTGTCCTGGGTGATTTTGCTAACGCGTATTTGGATGTTTTAAAATTAAAAGAAGAAGGTGCGCCCGTTGATCCGGCATTTTTTGACACCTTAACCAAACTGTTGACAACATTTAAAAAATAATTATAATGACTCCCATGAATTCTTTGCAATCGATCATCAACGCGGAACGCGCGCGACAAATTTTCCCTGACATGACGGTTAATAAGAAGGATAATAATTATGCGGGTTTTTCACCGCCTTGAGCCAGCCGTGCGGAAACGCGGTGAAAAGCCCACCAACCGGTGGGCTTTTTTATTTGCCCTGCGGGAGAATTGCCGGCGGTTTGAATCAAGAATGATTATTGCGAGGAGCGGATGCCGGTTCATGCCGGGAGCGTGCAGACGGCTAAGAAGATGCAGTTCACTGAAAAAATTCATTAACCAGCAAGGAGGTAATAAATGCCCAGTCATGTGTTGGATATGATACCCTCCAGCAGCATCGTTGCCATCCGGGATCGTTTGCTGGAGATGCAGGCACGGGGGCAGCCGGTCATCAGAATGGAGTCCGGCGATCCCTCTTTTTCCATGCCGGATCATATACGCGAAGCCATTGAAAAAGCCCTGCGCGACGGTCACACTCATTACGTCGCCAGTACCGGTGTCCCGAAACTTCGCGAAGCCGCCTGGCATAAATTACGGCAGGAAAACAAAATTCCGGTTCGGGATCCTGGTCATGTTCTGATCACGAACGGCGGCATGCATGGTTTGTACATCGCCTTCCGATCTCTGTGCGCGCCGGGTGATCAGGTTATTGTTCCGGATCCGACCTGGCCGGAAACGGTCGAGCACGTACGGTTAGCCCAGGCGGTGCCGGTTCCTTGTCCCCTGGATTTCAAGCGCGGTGGCTATTATGATCCAGATCGCATTGCAGCGCTGGTTAACAGCCAGACGCGCGCCATTGTAATCAATACTCCCCACAATCCCACGGGCACGATCGTCGCCCCTTCGGTTCTGGCGCGGATCCTGGAAATCGCCGAGCAAAATGATCTGTATGTGATCAGCGACGAGGCTTACGAGCATATCGTTTTTGACGATCAGCGACATGTCAGTATCGGATCCCTCGCCGGTGCGGGCGAACGCGTGATCAGCGTTTATTCTTTCTCCAAATCCTATGCCATGAGCGGTCTGCGCCTTGGTTACGTCGCGACTAATGACCTCAACCTTAAAGAGCGGATGGCAAAGATGATTCGCTGCACATGTAACGGCATTAATGCCGCCTTACAGTACGGGGGGGTCGCGGCTCTGCAGGGACCGTCGGATTCGATCTCACAGATGCGTGCGGAATACGAAAAAAGGCGGGATCTTCTTTGGCAGGGATTGAAAT
>CBFGIH010000072.1:0-6867 GCA_965648775.1 Caldifarciminota bacterium
ACGGCATCACTCACACCGCCTATCTCACCCGCGGCCAGAAGATCCTTTCTGGATAATCCGTCCACCGGCGCCCGGCGCATGCGCGAACAACCAATAAACGAATTCTTCATCAAAGCGCTTAAAGGACGGGCCGTGGTTTATCAACTTCTTGGCCGGTTTCATCTGGCGATCACGGACAACCGCTCCCTGGTTGACATATACCAAAATACGGACGATCCGGCTTCGCCGCTGGCTCTGGACCCTTTGCTAAGGATCAGTCACATATATGCCGAGGGCCTAAACGATTACCCCCGGGCCGAGAAAATCGTCCGCCATGTCCTTGTTAAGTCAAAAGAACCCGGAATTATTGGAAATGCTTATACTACCCTCGGCAATATCAGCCGTCGCAAAGGTGATTACGACACGGCGGTCAAATATTTAAAAAAAGCGCTCGCAATCTATATAAAATCGCGCGATAAATTGGGAACCGCATCCGTGTTAAATAACCTGGGAAGCGGATATTGGAACAAGGGAGAATTGACTAAGGCGCTTGGCTATTATAAGAAATCCCTCGCCTTGACGGACCGTATCGACGATAAAATAACAAAGGCCATGGTCCTGGGCAATATCGGTCTGGTTTATCAAAACAAGGGAGAACTCGATAAGTCACTCAAATATATGAAGAGCTCGCTCGCATTAAAAAACGAAGTCGGCGATAAACGGGGGGTGGGAATCGCCTATGGCAACATCGGGACCAATTACACAAACCAGGGTGACGTGAATCGGGCTCTGAAATACTACAAGAAATCCCTCGGCATATGCGAGGAAATAGGCAATAAAACGGGAATCGGCATGGCACTCAACAACATAGGTCTAGCCTATTTTGACCTGGGGGCATACGGTCCGGCGCTGGAGAATTACGAAAAATCCCTTGCTTTGGCGGAAAAGACTGGCGACCAAACCCTGGTCGGATCGGTGCTGGGAAACATGGGGCTTCTTTTTTTCAACCAAGGCCAGTTCGACCGGGCATTGACCTATCATCAGCGATCCCTTGCCTTATCGGAACGGATCGGCGACAAATTGGGGATCGGCATCGCCTGCGGTAATATCGGCTTAATCCACTTAAACAAAGGCGAACTGAACCAGGCACGGGAATATTTTCAAAAAGACCAGGCGCTAAAGAAAAAAATAGGGGATAAGAATGGTATGGGAATGGCGGATATGAACCTGGGCATTTTCAACGCGGAAATCCAAAACATTAAATTAGCCCGGCGATATCTCAAGCGGTCGGCGAGGACCCTTGTCCTGATCGGTGACAAATACAATTTATCCAAGGTCTATGCTTTGCTGGCGGATCTGGACGCGACGCGGAATCGTCCGAAATCCGCGGCCAGGTTAGCCGCTCGTGCGTTGATCCTGGCGAGAAGAATGGGCATCAAGGAAAACGAGATCATCGCCATCAGGGCACTGGGCCGAGCCTACGGTCTACGCCGTTTTGCGGGAAATGTGCGGAAACGGTCATTGGCGACTACGGAAGCGATAAAGCACTTCCGGCGATCGGCCCAGCTGGCTCGAAGACATGGCATGAAAATCGAATTGGCCAGATCGCTTAACGAACTTAGTGTCATTCTCGAGCAAAACGGCCGGATCCGCGAAGCCGCGTCCTGCCGTCATGAGGCAGCCGCGATCTTCAAGAAAACCGGCGCCAAGTTATGGTTAAGAAGGATGTCTAAAGATAGTTAGTGATGTAAAAAATGAATACTTAACTTATCTTATTTCAATTGAATTTTTTAAAGTCCGCCTCTTTCCCCTTTTGGCCAAGGGAAAAAAAAAGAGACAATTGAGATCCAAAACCACGGCGTTTCAGGATGACTTATTATTTTTTTAATCAGTTTTGCCTTTTTGGTCTGTCTGGTTTATAAACAAAAAAGACTAAATAGACCAAACCGACCGGAAAGACGATATGGTTTTTTATTCGAGGTACACCAGCGGATCAACCGGCTTGCCGTCCTTGCGTAATTCAAAATGCAGCAGCGGTCCCGAAAGCGAACCGCTTTCACCGATGCGGCCGATGATCCGGCCCTTGGTCACTTCGTCGCCGACATTGACGAGCATTTCCGATAGATGCCCGTAGAGCGAGTAATAACCATCCTGGTGGTCGAGCAGAATCATGTTGCCGTAGCCCATGAACCGCCCCGCATAAACGACCTTGCCCGGCGCCACTGCGAAGACGCTGTTACCAAAGGCGCTGACAATATCGATCCCGTTGTTTTTGGTCGTGGTGTTATACTTGGGATGGACCACCGTACCAAACTTGGTTGTCACTGAACCTTCGCAGGGCCAGATCAGACGTCCCCGGTTGAGCTCAAGGTAATTTGTGCCCGAAGGCGTCCGGGTCCGTTGTTTTTCGAGGTTAGTGATCAACTCCTCCAGTTTCCGCTGGGCGCTCTTTAATTCCTTCTCAACTTCCCTTTTCTCTTTTTCCTCGCGGCTCACCCGTTCCAGCAGCTGATTCTTGTCCCGGCGTTCCTTGTTCAGTTGATTTAATTCTGCCTCTTTCTCCCGACGCCGTTCTTCCAGCCGTTGCAGGAGATCCTCCCGCATCCGCTTATCGGTCAGATACCGCTCCCAATCGGCCTTGAACTCGAAAAACCGCTTCTGATCATCCTGGGCCAGGATCTGCAAGTAGTAAGAAGTGGACAGGATCTCGGGCAGGGATTTATTGGAAAACAGCACCTCCAGTTTGTAAAAAGGCGTCCACTTATAAAGACGGATCAAGCGCTCGCGCAATTCCTCCTTCATGCCCTTCATTTTTCCGTCCAGCCGCGCGATATCCACGTTCAGTTCCTGAACCCGGCTGCGCTCGTAACTTTCCTGGCTGGTGATTTCGTCAAGATACTTGACGGACAGGTTGATCGTTTCATCCAGTTTCTCGATATGAGCGAGCGTGCCGACTTTTTCTTTTTCGAGATTTTTCAATTCTTGACGCACGGCATCCAGCCGGGATTTCAACTGGACCAGTTCTTGCTGTTTCTGGTCCAGTTGCCCCAGGAGACTGGCCAGCAGCAGGACCAGAGGGATCATTTCAGGAATCGGCCCAGCGCGATGGCGGACCCAATCACACCCAGGATAACGCCGGCGGCCAGATTCGTGGCCAGGAACAGCATTTTGGGGAAATACAGCTGGGGAAAAAATGAACTGCCGATTCGGACCGTGATCAGCGTCATAATGAAAGCAATGATGCCGCCGATCAGCCCCTGCACCAATCCCTGGAAGGTGAACGGCAGGGCAATGAATGAATCCGAGGCGCCGACCAGCCTCATCACTTCGATTTCGGGCGCCCGGGCAAAAATGGTGAGTTTGATCGTCTGGAAAATGACAAAAATCACGGAGAGAACGATGATGATTAAAAGGCCCAGATCGAAAACGGTAACGATGTGCGTGATCCGCTTGAGTTGATCAACCAGTTCGCCGCCGAAAATGGTCTCCCGGATTCCGCGCAACAGCATGATCTTTTCGCTGATCTGCTTGAGGCCAGCGCCGTTGCGCAAATTGGGTTTAAGTTTTACCCGCAGGGATGCGGGCAAGGGATTATCCTCAAAAATATTAAGAACTTCCCGTGATTCTTTCATCTCTTTTTGCAATTCCTGCAAAGCCTGCTGGGATGATACATAGATCACCGACATAACGCCGTTGATTTTCTGGATCTGATCCTGCAGCAAAGAAGCGTCGGCCCGTTCTTCGAGAAAGGCGATGATTTCGATCTTTTCGTCCAGGGTCCGCGTCAATTCATAGAGATTGACCGTGACCAGGGCAAACAGCGAAAGCAAAAAAAGGGAAATCGCAGCCACGAGCAGCGATAAAACAAACAAAGAACTGTTGCGGGTGATGGTGCGAAAGCCTTCGCGGATGCCGATGCCCAGCGCCATAGCTATGACACCAGTTTGCCTTCCTCGATATGGAGGAGGCGCTTTTTGGTCCGTTTGATCAAACCCTGATTGTGGGTGGCCATTATGATGGTCGTTCCCTTGTAATTAATATCGAGCAGGATGTCCAGGATCTCATGTGAACTCTTCACATCCAGATTGCCGGTTGGCTCATCGGCCAGCAGGATATAGGGATCACGGACCAGGGCGCGCGCAATGGCGATTTTTTGCTGTTCGCCGCCGGATAGCTGGTAGGGATAAAAATAGCGCTTGTGGCTAAGGCGCAGGTAGGTCAGGATGTCCATCAATTTTTTCTTTAAATCCCGGGGCGGCGTGTCGATGACCTCCAGCGCGAAGGCGACATTTTCTTCCAGCGTACGGTCGGGCAGGAGTTTGAAATCCTGAAAAATGACGCCGATCTTGCGCCGGAATTTGGGAATATCCTTGTGCTTTAAAAAACGCAGATTTTGATCTAGCACCTTGATTGTGCCTTTGGTCGGATCCTCTTCTTTATAAATCAGTTTCAGGATCGTACTCTTGCCCGCACCAGTCGGTCCCGTGATGAAAACAAATTCACCCTTGGTGATTTCCAGACTGATGTCCTGGAGGGCGACCCAATTGCGCTGGTAGGTCTTGGTGACTTTATCGAAAGAAATCATGCCCGTATAAAGATAACCAAAAACCAGACCCTGTCAATGAGAGGAGTTTGGTAACTAAACTATAAAGATTGCCGGTCGTCAGTGATATGATTAATATCATCTGTTGGCCGGATAATGCGGCGCAGCTGCTCAGCCGCCTGGCGGGCATCGGCCGGACAATGGTGGCTTCCACAGGTCCGGATGAAACGTTGAACTTCCTGCTCATAGCGGGTCAGGATGCGATGCCGCAGATCCTCGGACCAGGCATCGTAGCTGCGGGCAAAAGGTTCACCCCGCATCAGCCGGAATGCCTGTCGGTATTTGTCACGCGCAAACCGCCATTCGCCGGTCCTTTCCAGGGCCTGAGCTTCGGTCAGGGTGGTTTCAAAATCCTGATAATCAGTGCTCATGTAGAAACCGCGGTTCACCAGGCATTTCATGCCGGCGCGGCTGGCCATGCTGACCAAATGACCAGGCATGCTGATTTTTTGTTTTAATTTGACCAGCAGGTGTGATAAACGGCTGGCAGCATTCCGGCTGCGCGGCCAAAAATTTTGATAAAGATCCTGAACCGGAATAAAACGGTATGGTTCACCGGCTCGTAAGGCAATGTGTACCAGCAGTGCTGCCTCCTTGGGCGCAAAATGAACTTTAAGATACTCGGCGCCTCGGTTGACCACCAGCCGGCCCAGAAACTTCACTGTGTAGGACGGCACTTCCAGATTAAAAACAGGAAATTTCAGAATCGCCCGCGGCAGGTCCGTGCGCCGGCCCTGGTCGAGCATGCGCTTGATTATTTCCGGTGAAAAGACAATCGCGCGATGAAAAAATCCCAGCAAACCCTTTTTGCGGGCATAGGCATAGGCCTGACGGTAAGCACTGATCCGTTCGCTGCGGACAATCTGCGCCATCAGAAAAAGCAAATGCAACACTGGCATTTTTCTCAATTCCGGCGATGGTTCGGCAGCCCTGAGCAAAAAATCAAGAATGGTCACTTCGCGCTTCATGTGATATTTATCAAGCAGGCGGATATACTTGATCAGCAACTCCCGGCTTTCGTTTTCCCGGCCCAACGCGCGGGCGATGGCCGCCCGGACAATGACCGCGGAATAAATGGTGTTGCGAAACTGATGGCGCTGGGCGCGATCCAGCGTTTCGCGGACATAATGGAGCGCTTCCTCAAAGTGACCCAGGCCATAATAGAGGAAAGCCCGGCAGGAAAGATACTCCTCGTAATACTGCTGACCTGGTTTCAGATTCAGGCGCGTCAGATATTTTGACGCTTCAAGATAATGGCCGGAAATAACCAGATTGAGCGCGATTTTTTTCATCAAACTGATACGGCTGGCCTGATCCGGTTTTTTTGCCAGGGCGCAGTTATAATAATGAAGTGAACTTTGATAATCGCCCATAAAGGTGAGAATATCACCGTAGGACTCGTAAAAACTGGCATAAGGCAGTTTTTTTAATAATTGCCTCGTTTTGCGGTTGTAAACCTGGGCTTCTCTGGTTCTTCCCAGTTCAAAAAGCGCCATGGTTAATTGCAGGGTCAGGAGGAAATTGATGACCGGATCGCGCAGTTTACCCCGCCGTTGATCCAGCCGCCGGTAAAGGGCGATTTCCGCGCGGGGATGCCGCATCCAATGCAGGGCTTGCAATTCGACAATTCCGGCCAGAAGTGCTGAGTAATTCAAGTGCTCCCGCTCGAGCTGTTTTCGTAAAATGTGAATGCGGCGGTAAAAAACCGGCATGGGCAACCGAAGATATTGCCCATATAACTGATCAAACCGGCGCCGGGTGCTGAGCAGGCGTTCGGGCAATTTCTGCAGCAAGGCGCTTCGGCCTTCTGGATAATAGGGCAAATCATTGATCATGCCAGCCGCCCGCTTGATTCCTGACCATCGGCCGCGCCTGATTAAAACCGCGGCCTCGGCCAGGCACTGCCTGATATTACTGGTTTCGCGGCCATAGGGAGAAGTGGGCTGAAACACGGAGCGCGTGATCAGGTTATGTCTTTTCCAGACCGCATAAATGGCGCTGGCCGAAACCGGGTGACCACGTTGGATAAACCAGGCCCGGGCCTGACGCACCGTTATTCCGGGGCAGCGTTCCTTTATTTTCCAGATTTGCTCTTCAAGGTGAACGGGCAACCGGTTCCAGCTGCCACCGCGCCGGTCATCTCGGAGGTTCTTGATTCCGCCGAGCCGATAGCGCTTAACCCAGCGGGCAACGGTCACCAGGTGCACCTGGTAACGCTGTGCCACCTGCTTGAGCGTTGCGCCGGCCAAGTGGTCGCGAACCGCACGGCTTCGTTTTTTTTCATT
>CBFGIH010000073.1:0-6860 GCA_965648775.1 Caldifarciminota bacterium
CAAAAGGAAACTTGCCGGTTATCGCTGGCGCCGGCACCAATGCCACCGACAAAACCATTAAAATCATGCACCGCGCCGAGGCTGCTGGTGCCACTGCCCTGCTCATCGTCACGCCCTATTATAACAAACCCTCGCCCGAAGGCATGTATCGTCATTTTCGCAAGATTAGCGCGGAAACCAACCTGCCTATCATTCTTTACAACGTGCCTGGTCGCACCGGCATCAATCTCCTGCCCCAGACCGTATTCCGGCTCGCCCAGGACTGCCCGAATATCGTTGGCATCAAGGAAGCTAGCGGTAACCTGGAACAGGTCGCGGAACTGGCCCGGACCCTTCCGCCTTCTTTTGTAATTTTATCTGGTGACGACGCGCTGACCTTGCCCATGCTGGCGATCGGCGCCCGCGGTGTGATCTCGGTCTGCGCCAATATCCTGCCCGGTGAAGTCAGCCGGATGTGCGATCTTTTTTTTAGCGGCCGACTGGAGCAAGCCCGAGCCCTGCACCTGAAAATGCTGCCGGTGATGAAAGCGCTTTTCATTGAATCCAACCCGATCCCGCTTAAAAAGGCCATGGAACTGATGGGCTTGCCGGCCGGCCCTCCCCGCTTGCCCCTGGCCGAGTTAAGCGAGGAAAATACGCGGCTGCTCCAAGCGCGGCTGGTCGAGTTCGGTATCAATTTATGATCCGGATAATTCTTTGCGGCGCGGCCGGCCGAATGGGCCGGGAAATCATCAACGCGGTTGAGAATCAATCCGATCTGCAAATCACTGCTGGCATCGAGGAAGGCCGGCATCCGCTGATCGGCAAAGAAATCAACGGCATCCCAATCCGCGCGGATCTCGAATCCGAAATCGACCGCGCGGACTGCGTGATCGACTACACCAACCATGAAGCGGCAATCCACCACCTGCAGATCCTGAAAAAACGACCCTGCCCGCTCGTGATCGGCACCACCGGTTTTACCGACCGCGAAAATAAAGAAATTGAAGACGCGGCTAAGGTGATACCGGTTTTTCTGTCGCCGAACATGTCGCTGGGCGTTAATCATCTTTATCAAATTGCCCGCGAAACCGCCCGCCGCCTGCCCGGATTTGATATTGAAATCGTGGAAACTCATCACCGGGCAAAAAAAGACGCGCCGTCCGGAACCGCCCGAGAATTAGCCCGGCTCATTAAAGAAGTCCGGCCCGAGCTGAAGATCATCTATGGCCGCGAAGGCAACGTCGGCTCGCGTCCGGATAATATTCTTGCGATCCACGCACTGCGTGGCGGCGACATCGTCGGCGAACACCGGATTTGCTTTTATGGCGCGGGAGAGTTTATGGAACTGCGCCATTATGCCACTTCCCGTCAATGCTTTGCCCAGGGCACCTTAACCGCGGTTCGTTTTCTTGTTAATAAACCGGCTGGCTTGTACCATATG
Source organism: Caldifarciminota bacterium (assembly GCA_965648775.1). Taxonomy (GTDB): domain Bacteria; phylum Hydrothermota; class Tepidihabitantia; order SM23-42; family JAOAFX01; genus CBFGIH01. The sequence continues at coordinate 1,424 of CBFGIH010000073.1, forward strand.
AACGATGTTTTAAAACTTGACAACCACTAATTTTTAATATATTATAATATTATTGATTGACGAAATTAATTGAAAACTTATGTCTATACTTAAACCTTTGATTATGGACCAATTAACCGGAGGAAAAATGAAAAAAATGATGTGGGGCATAATAATCCTGACGGCGTTGAGCGCTGCGCAAACCATGATTGTGCGCGTTTACGCTCCGAATTTTGAATCGCTGGCGCGCATCTCCCCTAAATACGAACTTGATATCGCGGCGGGCCGAGCCAATGAGTGGTATGACCTGGTCGTGGATCAAGTTGGTTTCCAGAAAATAAAAAAATCGGGTCTGGCTTATGAAGTCCGCACTTATTCACTGGAACACGACCGGGAACAAGTCCGTGGTTCCTATCATTCGTATGATGAAATTAATACTCTGCTGCGGAGCATGGCTTCTTCTTATTCCAGCATCTGCAAACTCGATTCCCTGCCGATTCGCACCTACGAGGGACGCTGGATTTACGGAATAAAAATTTCAGATAATCCTTCAGTAGAAGAAGAAAGTGAACCGGGATTTCTCGTCGACGGCTGCCATCACTCACGGGAATGGGCCACGGTCGAGGTAGTCCGTTACTTTGCCGACTCCCTCCTGCGCGGCTATGCGTCCGTGCCCGACATTCAGCAGATCATCAACAATACCGAAATTTACTGCTTTCCGATCATCAACGTCGACGGCTACGTTTATGATTACTCAGGCGGCGGACTTAACTGGCGCCGGAACCGCGAACCGTTCGGCGGCCAGATCGGCTGCGATCCCAACCGCAACTACGTGTGCGCGGCAAAAATTCTCAAAGGCGAATGGGGCGCGGTGGACAGCAGCAAGGCGACGCACATGCCGGGCAACGATGTCTTCTGCGGGGCGTACGGCAATTCCGGCGACGAAACGCGCGCCCTGACCATGTATGTTCGCAGCCATTTGATCAACGCCTACATGTCCTATCACAGTTACAGCGAATTGCTCATGTGGGGCTGGGGTTTTACTCAGGCCACGATTCCGGACAACGCGGCTACGGTCCGTTGGGGAAACCGAATGGCCGCGATGATCAACAAACTTTCCGGCGGTACCTATAGCCCCGGTCAGATTCCGGTCATTCTCTACGCCGTCAGCGGCAGCAGCATTGACTGGGCCTATTCCTGGTGCCACTGGCTGGGTGGCAACGCGATGGTCAGTTACACGACTGAGGTCGGTACTTCCTTTTACCAGCCGGTAGCGAACCTGGACAATATCTGCCAGCAAAATTTCAAGGCGCTCAAGTACCTGGCACAATTGACCCGGGATTCAATTCCCAGCCAGCTGGAAGGCGCGGTACCGCCACCCCAGCTCGTGGATATCGGTAATGTCAACGCCAATTTCACCGTGCGCTGGCGGCCGATTAACCGCAGTGAAAACCATCCGACCGCCTGGGAACTCGTAGAGCTTTCTAACCCCTCGGTGAAAACTGACAGCCTGGAATCAGGGACCGGCCGCTGGACCCTGCAGGGATTTTCTCTCTCCACAACTCAAGCCCATTCGCCGACCCATAGTTTCTTCTCCGGTAACGCCAACGGTCAGAACAACGCCGTGCAAACCATTCATCCTTACCTGGTGCAGCCCGGCGATTCCCTGACTTTCTGGTGCTATTACAACCTGGAGAGTAACTACGATGTGGCCGTGGCTGAGGTCTCGGAAAACAACCGGGAATGGTTCAATGTTGACACGATGCGTTTCACCGGCAATCAAACATCCTGGCAGCGCAAAGCCTATTCCCTGGCGCCGTGGGTCGGTAAATCAATTTATATCCGGTTCCGATCCATGTATGACGACGGCACGACCAGCGGCGGTTTTTATGTAGACGATATACGGCCAACCTGCCTGTTTGGCAGTGTGAACCCTATCAGTTCCAGCATTCCCGACACCTTTTACCAGTTCACCAACCATCCCACCGGCACTTATTATTATTATGTCCGCGGGACCAATGCCGCCTGGGGCTGGGGTGATTACTCCTGCTTGAAACAGGCCAATGTGACGGTCGGCGTCGCGGAAGAAAATGCCGGACAAAGCGACGGTTTTATTTCTTTAAGGTTATCCCCCAATCCTTTTCATCGAGCATTGGATATCGGTTACCGTGTTCCCAGCGGCTCATCTGGCATCATTGAAATATATGATACTCACGGCCGCCGAATCCAGGCCTTTACCCATTTACCTGCTGCTCCGCTACAGATGTCAATCACCTGGAACGGATGCGATGAAACGGGACGAATCGTTCCGGCCGGCGTTTATTTCGTGCGCCTCACCGCCGGGCTCGATTCCCGTATTCAGAAAGCGGTGTTGCTTAAATAACAGGAGGTAGTGCATGCAAGCATTAGCAATCATCCTGGCGGTAACATTGTTGCCGCCGGTTCCCGGTCGAATCACCCCCGACCTGGAAGCAGTGTTAAGCCAGACCGCGCCGGATCAAAAAATCGTGGTCATCGTGCACATGAACACGGAATACCCCTACGCGGAAATCGCTTCCCTGACCAACGAGGATAAATGCGCGGTCATGAAGGACGTGGCCCTGAATTCACAGCAGGAACTGGTTGATTATCTGCGTTCCCTGCCGGTCAATCAGGCGGAAATGGGCGGTCAATTCTGGATTTTCAATGGTTTCCACCTCAAAGCCACGCCGGCCGTGATCCGCACCATTGCCCAGCGTCCTGATGTTTGGTTTGTCTGCTCGAACGCCACGGTTCAACTCGAGGCACGCCAATCCGAAGAAGAAGCACCTAATCTCGACGCCATTGAATGGAATATCCTTAAGATCAAAGCCGATTCTTGCTGGTACGCGGGGTATTACGGCCAGAACATCATTGTCGGCCATGTGGATACCGGGGTGATGACCACCCATGCCGCGCTCACGGGTAAATGGCTATCGCCCTACTGGATAGATGGTGTCAATGGCCAATCAACCCCCTATGACGACCACTCTCATGGCACTCATACGATGGGTACGATCTGCGGCGGTGATGGCCCGGGATCTTTCACCAATGATATCGGTGTGGCTTACGGTCTCCGTTTCATTCCCACCAAGGCCTTCAATTCCAGCGGTTCCGGTCAATATACCTGGATCGACACCTGCATGCATTATCTGGCGAATCTCAAGGCGGGCGGTGTCGACATTCGGGCAATCGGTAATTCCTGGGGCAGTTCCAGCGGCTCAGAACTTCATTACTGGACCACGGTTCTCAACTGGAAAACTCTCGGCGTCTTCCCGGTTTTTTCCAACGGCAACAGCGGTCCGGGAGCGGGAACCGTGGGCGCGCCCGGCAGTTACCCGTTATCCTGCGGCGTCGGCGCGACCAACAGTTCTGACGCAATCGCCAGTTTTTCTTCGCGTGGTCCGGCACCCAACATCAATCCGATCAATGATCCCACCTATTGGTATTATTCAACCTGGAATCTTCTGAAACCGGATGTCTCGGCACCGGGCGTCAGCATTCGTTCTTCATTAAACAACGGCAGTTACGGCAGCATGGACGGCACTTCCATGGCTTCGCCCCATGTCACGGGCGGCGCCGCGGTCCTGCTTTCCAAGAATCCCAGTTTGACGCCGACCGACCTGTATAATCTGTTCCGCAACTACTGTGATCAACCGTCGGGCGGCGGTACTTATCCCAACAACAACTACGGCTGGGGAAGGATCAACCTTTACCGTTCCCTGCAGAATGTTCCATCCGGCAATGCCCCGAACGTGACGCTTAACCGCACGGCGGTGGTCAATGACGGCAACGGCAACGGAAAACTCGATCCGGGTGAAAACGCGGGTATTGTCGCTTACCTGCAGAACACCGGCGCGGCCGCGGCCACCAACACGCAGGCGGTCCTGCGGACCTCGGACAGTTACATCACGATCAGCGATTCGACCTACACTTTCGGGACAATCCCGGCCGGTGATTCCGCCAACAACAGCGCTGACCCGTTTGATCTCGCGGTTGCTGGTGGTTGTCCGGTGGGCCATGTGGTTAATTTCAACCTCTATATCGTCTGCGCCGAATCGTCCTGGACCCGTCCATTCAGTCTGACCGTCGGCACGCCCGGTCTGGATTACGCCACGCACGATGTCGGCAATTGCAAACTCACGATCACCCGCTACGGCTCCATCGGCTTCATGGAATCCGGGCAGATCAATGGTGCCGGTTTCGTGTATCCGGCCAGCGGCACGAACAAGCTGTTTTACAGCAGCTTTGCGATCGCGACCGGCATCAATGCCGTGTGCGACCGCTATTATGACCCAAACCAGGTGGACGATGACGACTGGGTGACAACGACCAATCCCGACGGCAAGGTAGTCTGGGAAGAACCCGGCCCGAACAACCGCGATGAATACAGCACGGCCATGTATGATGACTCGGGCGCGGAAACGGTCAATCACATTCTCTGCACGCAGACCACCTGGGCCTGGGATGATGCGACCGCGAACGATTTCGTGATTATGAAGTTCCTGCTGACCAACCAGGGCTCCAGCGCCGTCAACAACATCTACACGGCTATCTTCGTGGATTTCGACATCTCGACCAACGGTGCCAGCGATTACGGCGGCTCTGAGACCGCCCGCAACCTCACCTGGATGTATCAAAGCTCTCCCTACGTGGGTGTGGAAATCCTGGATCCGCCCCGTTCCACCGCAGCCGCCAATCTGGTCATCATCAACAATCCGACTTATGTCTATCCTTCGTCCGGCATGCCCGACACCCTGGCCTGGAAGTTCATGAACGGTACCATTACCAATCCCTCGGGCACCACAGCCGCAGACTGGTCAATCTGCAATTCAACTGCGCCCTTTAATCTTAATCCGGGTGAATCTCACGCGGTCGCCTACGCGATCATCGGCGGCACGAACCTGGCTGATTTCCAGGCCAACGCGGATACGGCCTATCAGCGCTATTGGAACTGGGGACATGCCAGTGAAGGCATGCCGGTGAAGGGACCGCAGGTTCGGTTCCAGGTCGCGCCGCATATCAACCGTAATGGCGCCTACACGATCAGTTACGCCTTACCGGTCGAATCAGCTTTGCATCTGACCGTTTACGATATCAGCGGCCGCAATGTCTATGAGCAGAACTGGCAACGCGTCATCAGCGGCCAGGTTTCCTTTGAACTGCCGGCTGCGGCTCAGGGTGTTTATTTTGCCCGGATTGAAGCCGGCGGTCACGCTGAAACCGTTAAACTCATCCAGGTCCGCTGATGGCTTTTATTCGGAGCTGGTGCGTAGAAAAAACCGGCTAAATAAGGAGGCCTCATGAAAAAATCAGGACTGCTACTGCTCCTGATCTTTGGGGCCGCTCTGTGTTTTGGCGAGGAAACCAAAATGGAAGTCCGGGTCTATTATCAGGACCCGGACTTCCTCATCCGAACCATGGGCGACCTTTTGGGCGA